>JACQQW010000085.1 GCA_016206745.1 Candidatus Omnitrophota bacterium
AAGCGGGCCAAAGACAATAATAAAATTTTTCATTTGATCGGACTGCTCTCCGATGGGAATGTCCATTCCCATATCGACCATTTATTTGCCATGGTACGCCAATGCGCCCAGGAAGGCGTTGGGCGTGTGCGCATTCATGTCTTATTGGATGGCCGCGATGTGTATGAGAAATCCGCGCTTACTTATATTGAAAAAACTGAAAATCTTCTAAAAGAAATCAACCAATCCCATAAGGGGTATGATTATTGCGTAGCTTCCGGCGGCGGGCGCATGGTGACCACCATGGACCGTTACAATGCGGATTGGACCATTGTTGAGCGCGGCTGGAACGCGCATGTGCTGGGCCGGGGGAGGCGCTTTGCATCGGCGGCCGAAGCCGTCCAGACATATTATAATGAAGACCCTAAAATCACCGACCAGTATTTGGATCCTTTTGTGATCGAAGACGATGGTTCGCCGGTAGGGACCATTGAAGACGGGGATGCGGTGGTGTTTTTTAATTTCCGCGGGGACCGCGCCATTGAATTGTCCATGGCTTTTGAACAAAAAGATTTTGATAAATTCGACCGCGCGCGCGTCCCGGATATATTGTTTGCCGGGATGATGCAATATGACGGGGATTTGCGCATCCCCAAGAATTTCTTGGTCGCGCCTCCGCAGATCGACGGGCCGGTGGGAGTGTATATGTGCGCCAACGGTATCCGTTCTTTTGCCATTTCCGAGACCCAAAAATTCGGGCATGTGACGTATTTTTGGAACGGCAATAAAAGCGGATACATCGATCCGCAGTTGGAAACCTATGTTGAGGTCCCCTCCGACCGCGTCCGTTTTGACCAGACCCCGCGGATGAAGGCCGATGAAATCACGGACAAGGCCATTGAGCTTTTAAAAAGCGGCACATATCAATTCGGCCGCCTCAATTATCCCAATGGCGACATGGTGGGGCATACGGGCGTGCCCGAGGCCATTATTAAATCAGTGGAGGCGGTGGATGAAAACCTGGCCAAACTTCTTCCGGTGGTCCGCCAGTTAAACGGCATCGCGGTGATTTTGGCCGACCACGGCAATGCCGATGAGATGTTTACGGTCAAAAATGGCAGGCGGCAGGTCAGCACCGCCCATTCTTTGAATCCTGTGCCATTCGCGATCGTGGACCCTGATTATAACGGGGAGTATGGCATGGCGGATTTAAAAGAACGCGGCCTGGCCAATATTGCCGCGACTTTGTTAAACCTTTTGGGCTATGAAGCGCCGCAGGAATACGCGCCTTCTCTGGTTGCGTTTCAATGAGCAAAATCAATCAGCGTCAAAACTCCATCATCCATTTACTCAAAACCCCTGAGAGTTCATTTAGAATTTTGTTTGAACTTGCCCCTGTCGCGCTGGTGGAGGGGGTGTGGTCGACTTCATTCCAAGTATTGAGGGCCAATCCGGCCGCGCTGTCCCTGTTCGGGGCCGCCAGCGGCGCGCAATTTGCTTCGAGTTTTAATGCCGTATTGACCAAGATTCCCCGTAAAGTTCTATTGGAATTGCTTAGCGCCCGGGTTAAGAGGGACTTGTTTGAAGCCGAAATGCGCCTGCCGACCTTGCGGCGCGGTTTTGTTTATGTCTTTATGCGCCTGGCGTATATGCCCTTGCAGCATGCCGGGCCGCAACATGTCATTTTGGCCTTTCATGACATCACCGGCCGTAAACGCCGGGAAACCTTGTTGAAAAGATTGTCCCAGGTCGATGGATTGACTCAGGCACTCAACCAGCGGACCATTTTGCAGCGGTTGGACGAGGAGTTATCGCGGGCCCGCCGGTATCAGTTGGATTTAAGCTGCATTATTTTTGACCTGGATAATTTCAAAAAAGTCAATGATACCTTCGGGCATTTGTGGGGGGACAAGTGCCTTAAACGGGCCGCTCAGGCATTAAGGGACGGTTTGCGTAAGACCGATATTGTCGGCCGTTACGGCGGGGATGAATTTTTAGTGATTTTGCCGGAGACCAAAGCGGACCAGGCCACGATACCGGTGCAGCGGTTTTTGAACAGTTATGAGGCATGCGCGGTGATCAAACGCCAGGACAAGGAGATCAAGACCAGCTTTAGCATCGGCATCAGCAGTTTTCCGGCGGCCGGGGTCGAATCCGCCCGCGACTTGATCAAAGCCGCGGATGAGGCTTTATATTTGTCAAAAACTTCCGGCGGCAACCGTTATCATCTGTATTCCCCCTCGATTGCAATGTAAGCAATGGTCAACCCTGTCTTATCGAAGCAAGATGTCGTGGAAACGTTCACCCGCGCTTCCGGACCCGGCGGGCAGAATGTCAATAAAGTAGAGACCTGCGTCCAGTTGCTGCACCGGCCCACGGGCATTGCGGTCAAATGTCAAAAGCACCGCACCCAGCATTTAAACCGCCAGGGCGCCTGGAAAATGCTTGGGGCAGCGGTTGAGCGCAAGCACAATGAAGAAGTCATGCGTTTGGCCGCGGCCGCGGCCAAAAAACGGCGTCAAAACCGCAAACGGTCCCGGGCCTCGAAAGAACGCATGCTGCAACTAAAGAAAAAACATTCTTTTAAAAAACAAAACCGTAGAGAGAAGGCCTTCGATGGATAAAGCGGGACAATGTGCCGGGATGGCGGACATCAGCGGCAAGGACATTACGGTGCGCCGGGCCGTTGCCGAAGGGACCATTGAGTTTAAAGCCAAAGCGTTTAAAGCGCTCATGGACAATCAATCCCCCAAGGGCAATGTATTTGAGACGGCTAAAATTGCCGGTATTATGGCGGCCAAGTCCACCCCGTCGATCATCCCGTTGTGCCATCCGTTGAATTTGGAAAAAGTCAAAGTCCTTTTTGAGCCGGCTAAAGCCAAGAATGCCGTGCGGGTCACGGCGGAGGTGTTGTGTGCAGGGAAGACCGGTGTGGAAATGGAAGCTTTGGCGGCGGTGTCCGCCGCCTGTCTGGCCATTTACGATATGATGAAATGGGCGGGGCAGGACATGGTCATTAGCGGTGTTCAATTGGTCCATAAAAGCGGTGGAAAAACGGGCGTGTGGCAGAGATGAACATCAAAAGGGCGCTTGGTTTAAGTTTATTATGGGTGACATTGGCCCTGGGATTCAATGCCGGCATTTATTATTTCTTAGGGCCCCAAAAGGCCCTGGAATTCTTGACCGGTTATGTGATTGAATTGTCTTTGAGCGTCGACAATATTTTTGTATTCCTGCTGATTTTCTCATATTTTAAAGTCAATGATGCCCAACAATCCAAGATTTTATTCTGGGGCGTTTTAGGCGCGCAGTTGATGCGCCTGGCTTTTATTCTGGCGGGGGTGGCCCTGCTGAATACATTCCACTGGATCATTTATATCTTCGGCGCCTTTTTGATTTTTACTGGTCTTAAATTATTCACCGAGAATGATAAAGAGGTGCATCCTGAAAATAATCCTGTTTTAAAACTGGCCAAGAAGTTTTGCCCTCAATTGACCAAATTTTGGGTGGTCCTGATTGCGGTGGAAACCACGGACCTGATTTTCGCCGTGGATTCCGTGCCTGCGGTGC
>JACQQW010000078.1 GCA_016206745.1 Candidatus Omnitrophota bacterium
CGCCGCCACCAGGGTCTGGTGGTGGCCTCCCGGATCACCGGCGGCAGCGAGGAGTATACCCGGGTGCGGGCCTTCGGCAATATCGTATTGACGTGGTTTTTTGGTTTTGTCCACGGGCGTTATTTGTCGGACGCCCTCAATGGTTTTAAAATTTTTCACCGGGACATTGTTCAACGGTTTCCCTATACCTCAGACCATTTTGAGATTGAGATCGAACTTTTAGTCAATGCGTTAAGGCTCGGCCGTCCAATCACGGAAATCCCTTCCCGGGAGCGTTCGCGCCTGGCCGGCCGGTTGAAATCATCCGTCGTCAAACACGGGTTGCTGTTTATGTCGAGGATTGTGTACGAAAAATTCCGCCGTGTCTAAGATCGTCATCATCCGGTGTCCCAGTTTATTCGCCGCCGGCGCGTTGACTTTAAGCGCCACGCCTCCGATCGGCATCGCCTATTTGGCCGCCAGCCTGCGCGCGGCGGGGCACCGGGTCAGCGTCATCGACGCGGTTGCAGAGGCCATTGAGCGGGTCCATCCTTTCGGGCACAAGAATTTATTCGTCAACGGCCTGACCATCGATCAGGTCTGCGGGCGCATTGAAACCGGCGCGCAATTTATTTGCGTTTCCTTTCCATTCTCGCATGAGTGGCCATTGGCCAAACGTTTATGTTTTGCCGTTAAAGAGCGTTTTCCACAAGCCGTCTTGATCGGCGGCGGGGAACACATCACGGCCATGCCGGAGTTTTCCCTGCGCAATTGCGCTGCCCTTGATTATGCGGTCCTGGGGGAAGGTGAGGAAACCATTGTGGAGCTCATTGGGGCGCTGTCGCGGGGGCACGGTGCCGACAATGTCGCCGGCATTGCTTTTTGCCGCGGGGCAGAAGTGGTCAAGACCCCGCCCCGTACCCGCATCAAAGAAATAAACGCCATCACCCGCCCGGCGTGGGACCTTCTTCCGCTGGAGACCTATTTGGCGGGAGGCTATAGTTTCGGCGTCAATATCGGCCGCACCGTCCCTCTGATGGCCACCCGGGGATGTCCCTATCAATGCACGTTCTGTTCCAACCCTTCCATGTGGACGACCAAGTGGACGGCGCGCGCGCCCGAGGACGTGGTGGATGAAATGGAAGATTATATGCGCCGCTACAACGCGCAAAATTTTGATTTTTACGATTTGACTGCGATCGTGCGCAAGGACTGGACCGTCAAGTTCTGTAATTTGATCATCGAACGCAAGCTCAACATCACCTGGCAATTGCCCAGCGGCACGCGCTCGGAAGCACTGGACGATGAAGTCACCCGTTTGTTGTTTGCCAGCGGCTGCCGCAATTTAAGTTATGCTCCTGAAAGCGGTTCGCCCGAAACATTGAAACGCATCAAGAAAAAGATCGACCCCGGCCGCATGATCGCCTCCATGCGCATGTCGGTCAAGAACGGCATCAATATCAAGGCCAATATGATCATCGGTTTTCCCGGTGAGAAATTAAAGAACGTCCTGGAGTCCTACGGGTTCGCCGTGCGCATGGCCTGGGCCGGGGTGGATGACATGTCCATGTGGGTGTTCTCCGCTTATCCGGGCAGTGAAATCTTCAATGACCTGGTCAAGGCCGGCAGGATCACGGATTTCAGCGACGATTATTTCACCTCGCTGTTGAGTTATTCCGATTTAAAGAATGTGGTCTCCTGGAACGAGCATTTTTCCAGCCGGCAGTTAAAATACCTGCGGTTTTTCGGCATCCTCTTGTTTTACAGCGCGGCTTATGTGTTTCGGCCATGGCGGTTAGCCAGGAGCGCGCGCAATATCCTGCGGCACAAACCTCAATCGCGCATGGAAATGATCATAGAAAAGGCATTGAACCGCCACAAGCCCGCCGCAGATGTTCCCGTCGAAAATGTCTTGGTTAAAGCCTAACTACAGAGAGGCAGAGATCACGCGGAATATTTATTAAAAACTTTGAAAGAGGAGGGAAAAAACACGTATGGATTCTAAAATTACATCATCACAGAATTCTATTTTTGAACGCCTTAAAATGGCGAATTCTCAGGGAATGGAATATTGGTCAGCCCGGCAGTTATCAAGAATATTGGGGTATTCTGAGTATCGGCATTTTCTGCCGGTTATCGCCAAAGCGAAAGACGCTTGTGGTAACAGCGGCCATAAGGTGTTAGACCATTTCGAGGATTCCCTCGATATGGTGGATATTGGCTCTGGAGCGAAGAGAAACGTTGAAGATGTGAAGTTGTCGCGGTACGCCTGCTATCTTATCGTCCAGAACGCTGATCCGGCTAAAGAAATAGTCGCGTTAGGCCAGACTTATTTTGCCGTTCAAACCCGGCGGCAAGAATTGTCGGATGAATATCAAAAATTAAAAACCGAAGATGAGCGCCGCCTTTTTCTTCGCCGTCAGATGAAAGAGCATAATCGGCAGTTGGCATCAGCGGCGAAAACAGCGGGAGTCGTTTCACCCCTGGATTACGCGATATTTCAGGACCATGGTTATAAAGGATTGTACGGGGGACTTGGGCAATCTGATCTTCACCGGCGCAAGGGTTTGAAAAAGAGCCAAAAGATTCTTGATCATATGGGAAGTACGGAGTTGGCCGCGAATTTATTTCGCGCTACACAAACAGAGGAAAAAATTCATCGCGAGAATATTAAAAGTAAGGACGGCGCGAACAAAGCCCACTTTGAAGTTGGCAGAAAGGTCCGCCAGACGATAAAGGAACTAGGCGGGGCCATGCCGGAAAATCTTCCTTCCGCGGAGAATATCAAAAAGATTGAAATTAAAAATCGCAAAAAGATCAAGGGATAAGGCGCCAAAGAGGACAAATAGGATAAAATTTGAAGCAAATTCAGCTGTTTCCAAAATGGAAACAACTGACTGGAGAAAATAATTAATGCGCATCGTAGCCTTTGGCGACACACATACACAACACCATGATCTCAAGCTTCCCAAGGGCGATGTGCTTATTTTCGCGGGTGATGGCGAATTTCGACATGTGTTTGACATGATTAACTTTAATGACTGGCTTTCGGGCCTTAAATATCAATGCATTATTGCTATCGCTGGTAATCATGATTTTTATTGTGAACGTTATCCTAATGAGGTTAAGAATTATTTAACGAAAGCTGTGTATTTAAAAGACGAGCCATATGCTTTACCCAATGGCATGACGATATGGGGTTCGCCCATGACGCCGACATTCTTGAATTGGGCATTCATGGAATCAGAGGAGAACCTCGATCAGTACCATTGGAGCAAGATTCCGAAGAATACGGATATTCTTTTAACCCATGGCCCGGCGTTTGGCTATCAGGACACAGCCCGTCCAGGCGGGGATCATTTAGGCAGTAAGACCTTGGCCAAGAGAATTGACAGTTTAAAGATTCCTTATGTCATTTGCGGTCATATCCATGGCGGGTATGGTATTGAGAAGACAAAAGATACAACGTATATCAATTGTTCTGTGTTGAATGAAGATTATAAGTTGGTAAATAAGCCAATCGTGTTTAATGTATAGGCCATAGTGAAAATTTAACCACCTACATCAATGCCGATGAGCGCCGCGCTGATACCGTAAAAGAAAAAGGTTTTTATATTTTACCGAGCGAGCTTTTTGTGAATGTCCGGAAAAATTCCCGCAACGACGCAGAATATTTTACCAAGCTAGTTGATAATAAAACCATTACCGATAATGACTACAATATCGCCGTATCCAGTTATGTGATGGTCGAGG
Organism: Candidatus Omnitrophota bacterium; assembly: GCA_016206745.1. GTDB lineage: Bacteria > Omnitrophota > Gorgyraeia > Zapsychrales > Fredricksoniimonadaceae > JACQQW01. The sequence goes on from JACQQW010000078.1 coordinate 3,733, forward strand.
ATACCCGCGAAGTAGCAGATATTACAGAGCTCAATGCAAAAATCGCCAAGATTGTCGCACGGCAAAATGA
>JACQQW010000079.1 GCA_016206745.1 Candidatus Omnitrophota bacterium
GTCCCTTAACTGCTTTTCTGGAAAGCGCAAGGCAATGCCCAAATGGGTCGCCAGCAATACGTCTTCTTTGCCGTTGCTTAAGGCGACGCCGATCAATTCATCGCCTTTTTCCAAACCAATGCCGACAATGCCCCCTTTGCGCGGGTTCCCATAGACCGCAAGCGTGGTTTTTTTAACCAGGCCCAATTTTGTGGCAAACACCAGGTGCTGGTCGTCCCGGAACTCTTTGACCGCAACGATGGCGCTGATTTTCTCCTCCGGTTTAAAAGAAAGCAAATTGACAATGGCCTTGCCCCTAGCCGCGCGCGAGGCCGCGGGGATTTCATACACCTTCAGCCAGCGCACCGTCCCGGCATTGGAAAAAATAAGCAAATAATCTTTGGACGAGGCGATGAACATGCGTTCAACAAAATCCTCTTCCGAGGTGGTCATGGCGGTCACGCCTTTGCCGCCGCGCTTCTGCGACCGGTAGCCATCCACCGACAATCGCTTAATATAACCTTTATTGCTGATGGTGATGGCCATGTCCTCGTTGGCAATAAGGTCTTCGATCTCAATGTCCTCGGCCTTGCCGGCGATTTCGGTGCGGCGCGGGTCCGCGTATTTCTTCTTTAATCCATCCAATTCTTCTTTGATGATGGCGTCCACGCGCTTGTCCGAGGCCAAAATGGCCCGGTAATTATCAATGTCTTTGAGCAATTGCTGGTATTCCGCCTCGATCTTGTCCCGCTCCAATGCCGCCAAACGCTGCAATTGCATTTCCAGGATGGCCTGGGCTTGGAGCCCGGAAAGGTCAAATTTCTTGATCAGCGCTTCTTTGGCATCCGCGGAAGTTTTTGAAGCCCGGATGGTTTTAATGATCTCATCGAGGTGTTTAAAGGCGATTTTAAAACCTTCCAAAATATGCGCGCGCCGCAGGGCCTTGTCCAAATCGAACTGCGTGCGCCGGCGGATGACCACCCGGCGGTGTCCGATATAGTGACCCATCAATTGTTTTAAGTTCAAAACCTTGGGGCTTTTATTGACCAGCGCCAAATTAATGATCCCAAATGTGATTTCCATCTGCGTGTGCTTATACAGATAATTCAGCACAATGTTCGGGTCCACCTCGCGGCGCAATTCAATGACCACCCGGATGCCGTCCTGATCGCTTTCATCGCGGATGTCGGTAATGCCGTCGACCTGCTTGTTTTGCACCAGGGCCGCGATGGCCGCGATCAAATTGGCTTTGTTGACCTGGTAGGGGATTTCATTGATGATGATAAATTCCCTGTTGCCCTTTTGCTGTTCAATGGAAACTTTGGCGCGGATAATGACTTTACCGCGGCCCGTATTATAGGCGTCGGCAATCCCTTCCCTGCCGCAAATGATCCCGCCGGTAGGAAAATCCGGGCCCTTGACGAATTTCATCAATTCTTTGATGGTGACTTCCGGGTCTTCCAGCAGGTGGACAATGCCGTCGATGGTCTCGCCCAAATTGTGCGGCGGCATATTGGTGGCCATGCCGACCGCGATGCCGCTGGAACCATTGATCAAAAGATTCGGGACCATGGATGGCAGATAATTCGGTTCATCGACGGTAGAATCGAAATTGGGGCTGAAATCCACGGTCTCTTTTTCGATATCAGTCAGCATTTCTTCGGCCAGTTTCATCAGCCTTGCCTCGGTGTACCGGTACGCTGCCGCCTGGTCCCCATCTATAGACCCAAAGTTGCCCTGGCCGTCAATCAGGGGATAGCGCATGTTCCACCCTTGGGCCATGCGCACCAGCGAATCATAAACAGCCATGTCGCCGTGCGGGTGGTATTTCTTCAGCACTTCGCCGACCACGCCCGCGCACTTGGAATATCGCTTATTAGGAAGCAACCCTTCCCGGAACATGGCATATAAAATCCGCCGGTGCACCGGTTTTAACCCGTCCCGCACATCCGGCAGGGCCCGTCCGACGATGACGGACATGGAATACGACAGATATGAGTTCTTCATCTCCTCTTCGAGATAGACCGGGACAACCCTTTCTTTTTTATTCAAATCACGCGACATGCAAGCTCCTTTTTACACATCCAAATTCTTCACTTCATGCGCATAGGTTTCGATGAATGCGCGCCGGGGCTCGACTTCATCTCCCATGAGCATTGCGAAAGTTTTGTCCACTTCCACCGCATCCTCCACGGCGACTTTCAAGATCGTACGCCGCTGTGGGTCCATGGTGGTCTCCCACAATTGCTGCGGGTTCATCTCCCCCAGGCCTTTATAACGCTGTATATATATTCCTTTTTGAGCGGCGGTCCGGACATATTCCAGGAGGTCTGCCAAAGACATGACCTCGTGTTCACTCTTTTCATCTTCAATGGTAAACAGCGGGTTTAATATCTCCTTGGATTTGCCCTTCTCTTTTTTATCTTTGGCCAGAAAAATTTCCTCTTCATTCTTGCGGTCATAATCCTGCATAAA
>JACQQW010000074.1 GCA_016206745.1 Candidatus Omnitrophota bacterium
TGGCGCTGGCGGCGGTGCAGTCTTTTTTTATCGCTCTTTGGCTTGAAAGCCCGTCCACCTTCGGCGGTCTGCAGATCGTCAATGATCCGGGCTGGGGTTTCCGTTTTTCGACCATGGTCACTTTGACTGCGGGTTCCGTGTTTTTAATGTGGCTGGGGGAACGCATCCAGGAACGGGGCATCGGCAATGGAACATCGCTGATCATCACGGCGGGGATTTTGTCGTCCGCTCCGACGGCGTTCCATTATTTGAGATTATTGCTTGACCCCCAAAGCGGGGCAAGCCAGCTGCAGCCGATCGCGCTGGTTCTGATGGTGTTTTTTTTGATCGCGGTCATTTTAGGGACCACGCTGATTTCCCAGGGCCAGCGCCGCATCCCGGTGCAATACGCCCGCCGGGTGACGGGGGCGCAGACCCAGGGGGCCGCCGGGCAGGGCACATTCATCCCTTTGAAGGTGGACACCGCCGGGATCATCGCCATCATCTTCGCGCAATCGATCATCCTGTTTCCGGCGACGATCGCGAGTTTTTTGCCCAACAGCCCTTTGCAGCACGTGGCCGGCTGGATTTCGCGCGGGCACCCGACCTATTACGCTTTTTATGGGTTTTTGATCATTTTCTTTTGTTATTTTTATACCGCGATCGTGTTCAACCCGGCCGATGTGGCGGAAAATTTGAAAAAACACGGCGGGTTCGTGCCCGGCATACGTCCGGGAAAAGAGACCGCGGATTATCTGGATTATGTCCTGACGCGCATCACTGTGGTGGGGGCCCTGTTTATCTGCGTGATCGCGGTCATGCCGGACGCGATCATGGCTTATTTTAAAGTGCCGTATCTGGTGGCTTCCTTTTTCGGCGGCACGGGCGTTTTGATCACCGTCGGGGTCATGCTTGACACCATGAAACAAATCGAATCGCATTTGCAGATGCACCATTACGAAGGTTTTATGAAGACCGGCCATTTGCGGGGGCGCCGATGAGGATCGTCCTGCTCGGTCCCCCGGGCGCGGGTAAAGGTTCTTTGGCCAGGGTGATTAAAGATATGATGGGCATCGCGCATATTTCCACCGGCGATATGCTGCGCGAGGAAATGAAGAAAGGTTCGCCGCTGGGCCTTGAAATCAAAGGATTGATCGCGCAGGGCTTTTTGGTTTCCGACGAGATTGTGACGCGCCTGGTCGAACAGAGGCTGCAAAACAGCCGGGACTCCAAAGGTTTTATGCTCGACGGTTTTCCGCGCACGGTCGCCCAGGCCAAAGACCTGGACAATATCCTGGCCGAAATCGGCAAGCCCCTGGATTTCGCGCTGAACATGGAAGCGGATGTGGATGTCATTTTAATGCGTTTGACCGGACGGCGGGTCTGTAGAAAATGCGGCGCCCTTTACCATGTGCGCAACAAACCGCCCAAGGCGGCCGGCGTTTGCGACCTTTGCGGCGGAGAATTGCACCAGCGCTGCGATGACAATGAAGAAACCATCCGCAAACGGATGGATGTGTATATGGCCAATACCCGCCCGATCCTGGCGTATTATGAACAGACCGGGCGTTTGAAAAAAGTCGACGGCAATAAAGGGACGCCGGATTTAAGCGATGATTTGGTAAAGATTTCTAATGAAGACAAAAAACCATATCAGGATCAAAACTCCGGCCGAAGTTGACATTTTACGCAAAGCTGGTAAGATTCTGTCTTCAATTATTGCGGAATTAAAGTGTTCTCTGACAGCCGGCATGACCACAAAGGCGATTGACCAAAATGCGGAGGCCATTATCAAGAAGCACAATGTTGCCTCGGCCTTTAAAGGTTACCGCAGGTTTCCCGGTCATGCCTGTATTTCGGTCAATGAAGGCGTGGTGCATGGCGTCGGCAATGGGCGGGTGGTCAAGGCGGGGGACATCGTCAGCATCGATGTCGGGATCATTTACAATAATTATTATTCCGACACCGCCGTGACGGTCCCCATTGGGCAGGTTTCACCCGAAGCGCAAAAGTTGCTGGACATTGCCAGGCTGGCGCTGTGCCGGGGGATTGAGCAGGCCAGGGTCAATAAACATTTGTCGGACATTTCTTACGCGGTGCAAAGTTGCGTTGAGCTGCATGGGTTTTCAGTGGTGCGCGATTTTGTCGGGCACGGCATCGGCCGGCAATTGCACGAAGACCCGGAGATCCCCAATTACGGCAAACCCGGCGAAGGGCCTCTGCTGCAGGAGGGGATGGTATTGGCGATTGAACCGATGGTCAATATGGGCACGCACCGCACGCGGATTTTAGATGACGGCTGGAGCGTGGTCACGCAGGACGGCAAACCATCGGCGCATTTTGAACATTGCATTGTGGTCACGGCGCAGGGGCCGGAAATATTGACGGGAGAATAGGTGGCTAAAGAAGATTTGATTGAAGTGGAAGGGACGGTCGAAGAAGCATTGCCGAACGCGATGTTCCGGGTGGTGCTGGAGAACAACCATAAAGTGCTGGCGCATGTTTCAGGCAAAATACGCATGAATTTCATCCGCATTTTGCCCGGAGACAAAGTCAAAGTGGAACTGTCGCCTTACGATTTAAGCCGGGGGCGGATCACGTTTAGATTAAAATAAGGAATAAATCAATGAAAGTCAAATCATCGGTCAAAAGGATTTGCGGGAGTTGTAAAATCATCCGGCGCAAACGCGTCGTGCGGGTCATCTGCGCCAATCCGAAGCATAAGCAAAGACAAGGATAATAGATATGCCAAGAATTTTAGGTATTGATCTTCCCAAAGAAAAACGCATCGAGGCCGCCCTTCCTTATATTTTCGGGATCGGGCCGGCCCGTTCGCGGCAAATTTTGACGCAGGCCAAGATCAGCGGCGATAAGCGCGCCAGGGACCTTTCCGAAGAGGAAATTTCCAGGATCACCGGGATCGTGCAGAAGAATTACGTGACCGAGGGCGATTTGCGCCGCGAGAACAATGAGAACATCCGCCGTCACATGGAAATGGGGTCCTATAGGGGCCTGCGCCACCGCAAAGGACTGCCCTGCCGCGGCCAGCGGACCAAAACCAATGCCCGCACCCGCAAAGGCAAA
>JACQQW010000075.1 GCA_016206745.1 Candidatus Omnitrophota bacterium
GAAGAATTTTTGGCCGGCCGTTCCCACGAATGTGATTACCCTCCAACGGTCCAAAATCTTCCTGCCTGTTCTGAGCCCAAATTTAATATCCATGGCACCAGCCGCGAAATCGATGAGCGGGTAAAGAATGTTGTCCGTGAATCGCTTTCCGTGTACCGGGTGGATGTCGAACGGTTAAAGCAATTGCGGCCCGATGTCATTGTCACCCAGGACCATTGCGAGGTGTGCGCGGTCAGTCTCAAGGACGTGGAGCGGGCGACCTGCGACTGGCTTGGCGCCAAGGTAAAAATTGTGGCCTTGCGTCCCAATGCTTTGGAGGACGTTTTCAGCGGGATCCAGGAGGTGGCCCTGGCTTTAGGGGCGCCGGAAAAGGGCGAGGCGCTTATTGCCAATTGCCGTCAGCGGATGGCCGCTGTTGCCGCTAAAGCATCGCGCCAGCCGGACCATCCGTCCGTGGCATGCATTGAATGGATCGACCCTTTGATGGCCGCCGGTAATTGGGTGCCGGAGCTGGTCCACATGCTGGGCGCTAAAGATCTGCTGGGCAAGCCGGGCGATCATTCCCCCTGGATGACATGGGAACAATTGCGCGATGCCGACCCTGATTTTATTGTGGTGATGCCCTGCGGGTGGGACATTAAACGCAGCCGTCCCGAGATGAAGATTTTGACCCAAAAGCCGGGATGGCAAAGTCTTAAAGCTGTGCGGCAAGGCCGTGTTTATTTGACCGATGGCAACCAATACTTTAACCGGCCCGGCCCGCGGCTGGTGGAATCACTGGAAATTCTGGCGGAAATTTTTTATCCCAAGTTTTTTCAACCCGGCCATGAACACAGCGGGTGGAAAATCTATGACATTAAACCAATCACGGGCTAAGGTTTTAATTTGTGGTTTTATCGGGTTCGCCTTTCTGGCCGGACTGTTCGGCTATCATAGTTTCGTCAACCGCAAATGCACGGCCTATCCCTGGTGGTATGAGCAGGGCAATGACGGCGACGGGATCAATGTTACCCAGGCGTTGACGCTGGTAAACAATGGGGACCTCACCTGCGTCAGCCAGCCTGCCGGGACGGTGTACGCGCTCCACGGCGCTTTGTACCGCGGCTTGTGCGTATTTTCCAAGCCCCACTGCCCGCTCATGCAATTGGACAAGGTCCCCGGCCCTGCCGCCGCGTTCGACCTTTTGGACGCGGCCATGCGCGCCAGCCGGGTGTTGACCTATTTTATCTATTTGACATTGCTGGTTGTTTTTTGGATGCTGCTTTCCCGGTTGAGCAATAGCCGGTGCATGGGTTTTTTTGGGGCCGCTTTTTTCATGGCCACGCCCATGATGCTGGAAAAATTACACATCATCCGTTCGGAATTGATCTCATTCACATTCGTTGCCGCCATGCTGGCCATGGTCTTGTATTATCGGGAGAAGAAATCATTGCCTGCCGAAATGTTGTGGGGAGGCATCATCGGTGTCCTAGCGGGGTTGGCCATATTTGCGAAAATTTTAGTTTTGCCTGAAGTGTTTGGTGTAATTGTGCTGTGGTTGTTTTGGCAAAGCGGTCTGCGCGGCCCGGCTGAATCAAGAAGAATATCCGCTTTTGCGGTCCTGGCCGCTGTGTTTAATTTTTTGATCATGCCGTGGCATTGGCTGCGGCGTCCGGACCTGTTGACGGACGCTTATTTAAAAACTTTTTATCCCGGCGGGGATGAGATCCGCGTTTACGGGCCGGTGCCGGCCACTTTGGCGCCATTGTTCGCCGTGATCCTGGGGACGGCGCTGGTCGCGGCCGCGCTTGCCTTGTTCCGGCGCAAAATCCAGCCTCAATTGGCGCGGGTCGCGTTTAGGATCAATTGCGCGGCAACAGGCATGGTCTTTTCTTGTTATTTTATTTTTTTCCCGCTGGGCATGAATTACCACAGTTACGCCGCCGCTTCCAACCATTTACTTTACGCGACCATGACCAATGTCCTTTATGGCGCTTTTTTGCAACACAAAGTGACCTGGGACACATTGCAATACAGCATTGGTTTGCATGCCGGCAGCCAGTTGTTCGGCATGAGTATTCTGCGCTATGTCACGGCCGCGGCCTTGGGATCGCTGTTGCGGATTTCTTTAAGGACAACGCCCGACAAGCGGCCCTATTACGGTGTTTTAGTGTTTTTCGCGGCGGGTTTCTTTATGGATATTATTTCCTCCATGCGCTGGGTCGGCAATCACATCCTCAGTTCTTATGGGATTTATTCCTTGTCCTGCCATGTGCTTGGCTTGGGGCTGTGGCTGGGCACGGAATGTGGACGCCTGGGGCGGCTGGGCCGCGCCGCGCGGATCATGATTTGCGCCCTATTGGCCATTCATTTGATCAGCCGGGCAGTGTTTTTCATTAATCATTTCAAAGCCAGCGGCCAGGTTGTCGATCAGACCCCGGAACAGGAAATACGCAACACCCTCTCCCATGTCAGGCCGTTTTGGAGCATCGTTTCGCGCGGGCAATTGTAGAATTAAGGGGACATGTACCTAATGCATAATGTCCTTTCCTACACAGCAATGCTATTGCAAATATGAGTAGTCCCGATTGTAGAGAACAATCGGGGCAAAGAAGATATGACGACCGAAGGGAGGAA
>JACQQW010000076.1 GCA_016206745.1 Candidatus Omnitrophota bacterium
ATGCAGGGAATTGCGGTCCGCCTCGGAATATACCGCCACGGTGCGTATGCCCAATTCTTTGCATGCGCGGATGACCCGCAGGGCAATTTCACCGCGGTTGGCGATCAGAATTTTAGAGAACATATCTTACACAGGTTCCAGGATAAAAAGCGTTTGGCCGAATTCGACCGGCTCGGCGTTTTCAACCGCCACTTCAATGACTTTGCCGCGCACTTCGGACTTGATTTCGTTCATCAATTTCATGGCTTCCACAATGCACACAACCTGGCCGATTTCAACCGTCTGCCCGGCTTCCACGAATGGCGCCGCTTCCGGAGAGGGGGAATGGTAAAAAGTCCCCACCATCGGCGACTTGATCTCTTTCGTATTTTTAGCGGCCACATCAATGGCGGCGGGAACAAATGCAGCCGGCGCGGCTTTAGGGGCGGGAATGGATTCCACGGCGTAATGCGCCGTTGGGGCGGCGGCCTGGGCTTCCAAAACGGACTTTTTCAATTTCAATTTCAACCCCTCACGTTCAATCTCAATCTCACCCAGACCATGTTCATTCATGAGGGTAATGATCTCCTTGATTTCTTTCAGGTTCATTGCTTGACCCTTTCGACGTAAATGCCGGTGCGCGTATCCACTTTGATGGTTTCTCCCACCTGGATAAACAACGGTATTTGGATCCAGGCGCCGGTATCGATTTTAGCGGGCTTATACCCTGCCCGGGAAGAATCCCCTTTTAAACCGGGGTCTGTTTCAAGGATGGTCGCGATGATAAAGGTGGGCATTTCAGCTTTGACCACCTGTCCTTTATGCACAATGGCTTCCACGATGCTCTCATCTTTTAAATATTTTAAACCTTCACCCAAAATGGCCTTGGGGATCACGGTATCTTCATAGGTGTTCTGGTCCATAAAATGATACTCATCACCGGAGGCATAAGTAAACTGCATGCGGCGGCGCTCCAAAGGCACATCTTCCAAAGTGTCGGCAGAACGAAAAGTGCGCTCCAGAACCGCGTCCGTTTTTATGTTCTTTAAACGGATACGGACAAAAGCGCTGCCCTTGCCCGGCTTAACGTGATTATATTCCGTCACAAAATACAACTGGCCGTCGACCAACAAGCCCATGCCATTTTCAACTTCATTGATTGTAATTGCCACTCAACACCTCACACCCTTGTTCCGTTACTAAAACCATGTCCTCAACCCTGATCCCAAACTGGCCTGGGACATATACCGCCGGCTCCACGGTCACAATCATGCCGGCCTCCAAAATACTGGCGCTTTTATAAGACAAACGGGGATTTTCGTGAATATCCAAACCTACCCCATGCCCCAGCGAATGCCCGAAATATTTTGCTAACCCAAACTTACGTAAGACATTACGGGCTTTAAGGTCTATGTCCGCCACCGGCACTCCCGGCTTGATCAGGGCAATGGCTTGCTCTTGCGCAAGCTTAACGGCATCAAGAGTTTTTGTATAATAAAGAGGTATTTTACCCAAAAAGAAATTACGTGTCAAGTCAGACTTATAGCCATTGATTTCGATCCCCGTATCAATAAGCACCGGTTCATTGTTGCGGACCAGGCGGTCTGTGACTTTGGCATGGGGATAACAGGAATTCGGCCCCGAAGCTATAATGGGCGGAAATGAAAAACCGGCCTTTCGGGATTTAACAAAACCCTCCAATTTATCCAAAATCTGACGCTCATTTAAGCCAGGTTTCACCACTTTTCTTAGGAAATGGATGGCCTTAAAATGCAGGTCCAGGCATTGCCTGATCTGGCTGATCTCACCCGCCTCCTTGATTTCCCGTAAAAGTTCCACCAACCCGGTGGCCGGCAAAAGCTTGGTGCGCCGGGGGCAAAATTCTTTCAATTTTCTAAACAGGCAAACACTGGTGTGTTTTTCATCAAAACCTAGGCGCTTGACTTTATAGTATTTACACAATTCAAAAAGCGTGGCGCAGGGCGTTTGGGTATACTGTTTGACCGAAACCCCCTTTAAACCCTCCCTGGCCTCCAAAACATAACGAAAATCAGTAATGTAAAACGCTTTTGATTTGGTCACCAACAGCCAGGATTCACAGGCATTGAATTGGGTCAAATAACGGATATTGGTGTCATTCGTTATAAGCAGCGCATCGATATTTTTATGGCGGGGAAATTCGGCAATCAGTTTTTTGATGCGCGAGGTCATAAAGATTTATTATTCAGCTTCATTGGCCAACAGAACAGGGACCCCGTTTTTAATGGGATACTTTTTACCGCACCTGGCGCAGACAATTTTATCTTCTTGCGGGGAACGGTCGCGGCCGTTCCCTGCGTTTTGAATCACCACATCCCCGTGGCAGGCGGGGCAGGCCAAAATTTCCAATAATTTGGGGTCCATGGGATCAGGACTTCGGTTCTTTTTGCGCCATTTCAACAAAACGACACTGCAATTCATAAATGGAACCGTTGAGCAATTCGCCCTCTTCTTTGGTCAAATTCCCAATGGTCTTTTCCCTGATCAAAGCCAGCGTATCGATCAAAAACTTTGCCTGTTTAAGATTTTTTTCTTCACCCAAAAATATCATGGCCTGGAAGGCCAGCGAACTGATATAGTTAAAGAAATCCAATTGCGGTTCGCCCTCCTGCCCGTGTTCCTCCCGGGAAGGCCCACCCGGGGACAGTGGTTGTCCGTCCGGGCCGAGCAAAGCGCCGCTGCCGTCTTTGTTTAATGAATCGCCCCAACGATTTTGAATGTCCATATCGGCCCTTCCTTTTTAGATGGTAAGGGATATTAACATCGGCTTCTAAGATTGTCAACTTTTGGAAATAAGGGAAATAAGGGGACACGTACCTAATTCAGAAATAAGGGGACATGTACCTAATTTTTTGAATTAGGTACGTGTCCCCTTATTTCAATCACGTACCTGATACTGGATCTCTATATTGAAAGTATATTCCGGCAGGGTCATGCCTTTGAGAAAAGGCGGGAATTGCGAGGCGCGCAGGCTTTTAAGGGAAATGTCTTTTAAATTTTGGCCGGCATGGGTCTTTTCTTCAATGATCTGCGCCCCATTAAGGCTGCCGTCGGAGGCAATGATAAAGGTCAGATACACCGTCCCCGCTTCCATTTTATGGTAATGTTCATATACTTTGCTTTCGATACGGCTGCGGACCATTTCATTATAAGCCGCATAAGCGGGGTTGTTGATTTTCTCAGATTTGATCGGCACCACCGACACCCGGTTGACGGCCATTTGCGTAGAACGGATCTGCCGGGGCCGGCGCTCATACATCATAAAATCTTTGGCCAAAGACTGTTGTTCTTTGCCTAATTTCAACGGGATTTCCCCGTTAGAAGGACCCATTAACGCATTTTTGAGGTCCAATTGCTGGGCGGGTTTTATGGGGTGCCGGCGTATGTCCGGTGCTGTTCTGGAAACCTGAGGCTTATAAGTAACTTCCACCCCGCGGTTTTTACGCGGGTGATCGGGCTTGAGTTCATGCCGCCACAGGCCGCCGCACATAAACACCATGTGCGCCGCCAGGGAAATAAACAAAGCTTTAAAAAAAAATTTTTCAACGGTATTTATCATACCTTAAGCCGATATGGTGCATAAAATTCTTGAGCCTTTGAGGAATGGAAAAGCCGCGGAATTCCGACCCGCAGCGGTAACAGGCCGCCAGTTTGGGGACCTTACGGTAGATGAGCCAATCGATCAGGGCAAATACGGCCAGGCTCAGGCCATAGGTCTTGGGCACAAGCACAATGCCGACGCCCATAATCGCAAAACCGATGATCTGGTTAAAATCCTTGTCAGTGTAGAATTGACGGCAGGCGCAGATGGGGCAGCGGTCCAAAACAGTTTCCACGCGCTCAAGCTTGCCCCATTCTTTGTGGCAATGCGGGCAGGCCAGGACTTGACCGTCGCCAACGGCAATGCGGGCATATTTTTTGCATCCATCGCAAAAGCGGGAAATGGTCGGGGTCACATGACCACCCCGAATTTCAACAAATAATATTTATACGCCAGATCCCCCAGCAAGACCGCGCTCAATATTACATATAAAATTCCCGTCGTGGCTTGCGTGTTCTTTAACCTTAGCGTGCCAAAAGCAAAATACAATGCGCCTAAAGGAAAGACCGTGCCAAAAAAGACCGCCGCCCACAGCATAAAACCATCCAGTGAATTGATGAAGGCCCAAACCGTGGTCTGTTCTCCGCCATACATGAGCCGGGCGGTTGCCGCATACGACACATCCCACAACAGCCGCAGAAATACCAGCGCGCCAAAAGCGATGACGGAATTTTTCAAATGGCCAATTTTTAACCCGCGCGCGTTCAAATAAAAATGCCCCAAATTCATGGCATAGAAAATGGCGGAAACGATCAGGCCGGCAAGGATGGAAATAAGAATTTGGGTCAAATCCGGGGCGGCCATATGGCCGTAAACAATGGCAAAGAATTTTAACCCCCATAGGCATAAGACGGTCATTGCCCAGGGATTGACTGTTTCCTTTTTCCAAAAAATCGCTGTGGTCAATAGGGCGCACAAAAGCCAAAGCCCGCCAACATTTTTTAATGCCTGGTCCACGGGCAAAAACCACAAACCTATAATGGCAAGCCCCGCGATGACCACCGGGCAGGCCAAATGAAAGCGGTGGAAATTATTTTTAATCGGGTCCGCGGCGGTGAGCCAAAAAAACAAAGGATAGGTCACGCCAAAAATAAGAAAAGCCAACAGGGGGATTTTAACGAGCATGCCCATTAACCAGGCAGTAGCTGCCCTTTTTTAGCGAAATCACAAATTAAAGCGTCTCCTTTGTTATTATTTACTAGGCGGCTAATATTTCTCCATTTTGAGCCAGCTCGCAAATAGTCATTGTTTTGGCATCCCATTCCTCCGGCGTTACGGCCACAGCCTGAATGGGAGCAAAGACATTATAAACCGCGCTTCCCAATAGTTTAGACCTCAACCAATGGTCCTTACCTCTAAAATCCGCGGAAATGACCACAACATCAATATCACTTGCCTCCCACGCCATCCCTTTGGCCCAAGAACCAAAAAGCACGATACGTTCCACGCGGATCTTCTTTTCCAGGACAAGACGAAACTTTTGCAATATTCTTACAACATCTCTTTTGCCCATGCGATTACCTCCCTGGCATTGACAATAATTTCTTTGGCTACTGTTGCAGAGTAAGCGTTATGTATCGCCGCCAATTCCTCGGGATAACGCGTCGCAACGCTCGTCTCTTGAGGCGTTTGAGCCATGCGCATTTTCCTTCTTTTTTGATTACAATGCAAGTTACAACAGCTGGCGCGAAATTAAATGTAATTATACCACATTAATAAGATATACAC
>JACQQW010000080.1 GCA_016206745.1 Candidatus Omnitrophota bacterium
TCAGCTGGTTAGAGCGTCGCCCTCACATGGCGAAGGCCGTAGGTTCAAGTCCTACTGAGTCCATTCTACTTCGCCCCAAAATTACGCTTCGCTTATTTGGGAGCTTCGTAGAATGAATTTTTTTGTACCTGGATTTTATTATGACCGCAACTACGACCATTAAAGACCAATTGCGCAGGCTGGTGGAATTACAGACCATTGATGTGGAGGTTTATCGTTTTAAGAATGAATTACAGGAGCTTCCGGCGGAGATTGAACGGTTAAAGGGAGAGTTTGAAAACAAGAAAGCCACGCTTAAGCATCTGGAAGACAAGCTTAAGGCCATTCAGGTCTCCCAAAAAAGCCTTGATAATGACATGAAATCGAAAGAGGACGCCATTGCCAAGGCGGACGCTTCTTTGGCGTTGCTCAAGACCAATAAAGAATATCAGGCCAAGCTTTTGGAGATCGAGCACATCAAAGCGGACAAGTCCGTTATCGAGGACAAGATCCTTTTGGGATTCGATGAGGTCGAGGCCGCCCGCAAGGCCGTGGACACCGAACGCGTCGTGGTGGCCCAGTACGAAAAAGATTTTTTAGCCAGGAAGAAGGAAGTTGAAGATAAAGTGGCGGTCATTAGGGACCAGTTAAAGGTCAAAGAGTCCCAGCGTTTGCGCCTGACCCCGGAAGTCCGCCCGGACCTGCTGGGCCGTTATGACCGTATTTTGCAGAACAAAGGCGGGGTGGCGATTGTACAGGTCAATGACCACACCTGCGGCGGTTGTTATATGCATTTGACCGACCATTTGCTCCATCAGATTAAAATGTACGGCGATTTGGTTTGTTGCGACATGTGTGCGCGCATTTTATATCTGGCCGACGAATTATGAAACTCGAGATTTTCACCGACGGGGCCTGTTCTGGAAATCCCGGCCCGGCGGGGATCGGCGTGGTGATCAAAAAAGACGGCGCCGTCATCAGGGAAGTTTCCAAGCCCATCGGGAACGCCACGAATAATATCGCCGAATACACGGCGCTGATTTATGCTTTGCAAGAGGCGCTGGTCTTGAAGGCCGATGATGTGCTGGTCAAGGCCGACAGCGAATTGATGTGCAAGCAAGTTGCCGGCAAATACGCGGTCAAACATGCCAATATCATTCCGCTCTTTGAACAGGTGAAGCGCTTATCCACGGGTTTTAAGCGTTTTCGCCTTGAGCATGTGCGCCGCGAAGGCAACAAGGAGGCGGACCGGCTTTCCCGTCAAGGAATTAAAGCAGGTCAAGATGGCCGCCCCGGTGCCGCAGGCATTGGGGAGGAAAGTCCGAGCTCCAAAGGACAATGCATCCCGTAACGCGGGACCGTCCGTCTGAATTATGGGGACATGTACCTAATTGATCAAAACTAACGAATTAGGTACGTGTCCCCATAATTCAGGCGTATGAGGATCAGAGCTACAGTGACGATGCCTTCGCCGATGGTGGGGGAGTGAAACGCGCAATCTCTGCATGGAGCAAAGCCAAATAGGGGGAGAGGGCTGGTCCGGTCCGTTACCATCCTCGGGTAGGCCGCAAGATGCTCTGTCTGAAAAGCGGAGTGTTAGTCGAATGGCCATCCCCTGAACCGGCCACGAAGTGTTTGGTCTGGTTCAGGGAACAGAACTCGGCTTATTTGACCTGCTATAAAATAGTGCCTGTCACTATTTTTCAATAGAATAACCAGGAGAACGCATATGTCAGGACATTCAAAATGGGCAAAGATCAAACATAAAAAAGGCGCGGAAGACGCCAAGCGCGGAAATTTATTCACGAAATTGGCCAAGGAAATCACCGCGGCCGCCAAAGATGGCGGCGGCAGTGTGGACACTAATTTCCGTTTGCGCGCGGCCGTGGCCAGGGCCCGGGAATATAACATGCCGCAGAGCAATGTCGAGAACGCCATTAAAAAAGGGACCGGAGAAATGGAAGGCATTGTGTATGAAAACGTCGTTTTTGACGCCTATGCTCCGGGCGGCGTGGCCATGCTCATTGAAGGCTTGACCGACAATAAAAACCGTACCACCGCTGAAGTGCGCAACTTATTGAATAAAAAGGGCGGTTCCATGGCAGGGGCCGGCGCCACGGCGTATCTATTTACGAAAAAAGGATATTTTACGATTGAAAAA
>JACQQW010000001.1 GCA_016206745.1 Candidatus Omnitrophota bacterium
AGCTGGAGCAGCGGGCCGATGAAGAAGTATTGCGCGCCAAGCAGACCTATCAAAACATCATCGAAGAGAAGGACAAGACCGTTGCCGCCAAAACAAAACTGGAACGCGAGGCCGCCCAGATTTTTACCCTGTATGAGATGACCAAGGAAATCACCCGGCATTTTGATGAGCAGGAGGCGTTCAATATTTTCAAGCGCAAGCTCAAAGAAAACGTCGGCATTGGGGATTGCCGGATGGCCGATGATTTGGCCCAGGCCGGCGGTGTTCCGCCGGATTATTCCGTGTTTACGCTCAAAAACAAAGAACAGAAACTGGGTTTTCTGCTTTATAAGGGTGTTGCCCAGAAAGACAAAGAGAAATTTGACATCTTGGGCGCCCAGTTCGCCCTGGCTTACCGCCGCATCAAACTGTATAAGGAAATCGAGACCCTGGCGATCACCGATGCTTCCACCGGCGTTTACACCCGCCGGTATTTCCTGGAGCGGTTCGAAGAAGAAATCAAACGGGCCCAGGCGCGCAAGACCGCCGTATCATTTCTGATGCTGGACGTGGATCATTTTAAGAAAGTCAATGACCAGCACGGCCATTTGACCGGCGATGAAGTGCTGGCGCAGATCGGGGGCGCATTGAAAGAAAGCGTGCGCGAGATCGACATTGCGGGGCGTTACGGCGGCGAAGAATTTTGCGTGGTCTTGCCCGAAACGGACGCAGCCGGAGCCATGCTTGTGGCGGAACGTATCCGTAAATCAGTGGCGAAGAAAGCAATCAAGGCCTACGACGCCACGTTACACGTGACCGTCAGCACCGGCATTGCTTCATTCCCGGCGGACGGCAAATTGCCGGAAGAATTGATTGATAAGGCCGACTGGTCTTTGTACCGCGCCAAGTCCCAGGGCCGCAATTGCACCGTGGCGTTTGGGATGTATAATAAATAAAATGTCTATAGCCAATAAAATCACCTTGCCGATCGTTTTCTTATTGTGCATTTTGGCCCTCAATACCTGGGTCGGCCTGCGGCAAATGAGCAATATCCGCATGGAGTTCGCGGCCATGACCGATCACAATATGGTATTGATGGAATCTATAACGGACGTCCATCAACTGCAATTGCAGAAAAATGTTTTGCTGCAGCGCCTGATCGGCATCGCCGAGGAATTGGGCTTTGAAGAGGTCAACTTCTCCCGCGTCAGTTACCTGCAGGACCAGATCAAAAGCATCCGCCAAGGGTTTGAGCGTTATGCCCAGTCCGGCGCGCAAGAGACTTTGCGCGCGCGGCGGACGGCGGCTGCGGCTGTGGATGTCAGCTGCGACCAAGAGCAGCGCGCGCAGTTGCGGCGCATGATGGAAGGGTTCAACCGCCTGGAATCCACCCGGAGGGCCTATGATGTTTTTATCACGGACCTGCTCAAGGCCGTCGAAGCCGGCGGGTTTCAGTTGTCCTTGGAAGATTTGCAGTATGTCCAGGACCAGGAAAACCGTCTTTCCAGGGACGTGGGCGAATTTTTAAGGCAAGTGCAGTCCTTTTCCCGCTCCTCTTTGGAAAGGACCAGGCAATGGGAGGCGCGGACCCAGGAGGTGCTTTCCGTGGTCTTATGGATGACCATGATCGCCGGCTGTTTATTGGCCTGGTGGATCGCGCGTTCCATTGTGCGGCCTTTGAAATCTTTAAGCGCGGCGGCCCGCAATGTGGGCGAGGGGGACTTCAAGGTGCGCTTAAATACGTCCTCCAAAGATGAACTTGCCGAAGTGGCAAAGGCATTTAACACGATGAGCCTCCAATTGGAAGAGTTTAAAACCCGCCTGGAGAAACAAAACCAGGAGTTAAAAGAAGCCAATGCGGACCTGGACCGGTTTATCCATCTCATGGGGCACGACATTGTGGACCCGCTGATGATCATGATTGGTTATTGCGCTTATTTGGAACAGCACATAGGGCCGTCCGTGGACAGCAAGAGCGTGGAATCATTGCAAGGCATACGCCGCGCCAGCACCAAAATGCAGCAAATGGTGAAAGATTTATTGGGGTTCACTAAAAGCAAACGGCTGAAGGTTTAAACATTAATTTTTAATAATTTTTTAATTAAAACTATAACTCACCATGTTCCATATATTTACGAATCAACAAAAATTTGCTTTTTATAAATTATGTGTTATACTTTTACTGTTTGCGAAGGAAACGCTTCCCATCAACCCCGTTATTAGGAGGAAAAACCGATGAAATTCTTCAACCGTCTGCTTGCTCCGTGGATTGTTTTGAGTCTTATCGCAACTTTTGTCTTACCACCCACCGGAGCTTACGCAGCCGGCGCAACGGTGCTCAATTTGCCTGCGCCGGGCAAAATGGTCCCGTTGAGCGATAAATTTGTTCCCGCCATGGTCAAAGGCCTTACGCTTTATCCGCATAATCCTCTTAAATTTGATTTCATCATTGATACCGGTGACGCGCGCGTGCAGGGTGACGCATTAAGGGCAGAGTCTGCCAAAATGATCAAATATTTCCTGGCCGCTTTGACTGTCCCTGAAAAAGATGTGTGGGTCAATCTTTCTCCCTATGAAAAAGACCGCATCATTGCCAATGGTCTGGGCCAAACCGAAATGGGCCGCGACATGTTGGCCCAGGACTATGTCCTTAAACAATTGACCGCTTCCCTAATATATCCCGAAAACCAGTTGGGCAAGGCATTTTGGAACAAGGTCTACCAAAGGGCCCAGAAGAAATATGGCACCACCCAGATCCCGGTCAATACCTTCAATAAAGTCTGGATCCTGCCGGACCATGCCACTATTTATGAACATAATGGCACGGCTTTTATAACGGAAAATAAGTTGAAGGTCATGCTGGAGCAGGATTATTTGGCGCTGCAAAAAAATACGGTCAACCGGAAAAATGACGTGAATGCATTAGGCTCTCAAATCATCCGCGAAACGGTCTTGCCTGAATTGGAAAAAGAAGTCAATACCGGTAAAAACTTCGCCCAATTGCGTCAAATCGCCAATGCCGTGGTTTTGGCCACCTGGTATAAGATGAATTTGAAGCAGTCTTTATTGGGTCAATTGTACGCCAACCAGAACAAGGTGGCGGGTGTGGATGTGCAGGATAAAAACGTGAAGATGAAGATTTATGACCAATATTTGCAGGCTTTCAAAAAAGGCGTTTACAACTATATTAAGGAAGACATCGATCCGGTGACAAATCAAACTGTGCCCAGAAAATATTTTTCCGGCGGGGAACATCTTATATACACACCAGGTGTTAATTTGGCCATGACCAGCACTATCGATTCGGCGCAGGTAAGCGGTATCGATGCTGCTGTAGTAAGTTGGGATGCGGCAGAAATTGTACCTGGTGCGAATACCACCCCATCCCCTTCAAAGGTCACTGACGCCGCGATGGTGGCCAAAGATGTGAGTGTGTTGGGTCAGCTTGGCTATTTCGTGACAGGTCAGCAAGGAAGACAGTCAGGGAAGACTTCCATTCCAAGTTTAATAGGAGAGGGAATGAGGGGAGTTATCATTTCACACTCTGAGGTCATCGAAGCTGCAGAAACAGAAGGTATCTCTCGTGAGACCGCGAATCAGAATTTTGCACGTCAAGTCGAAATAGCCTTTGAAAATGACTTACTACAGGATATTATTGTTGCGGTTGGTGAAAATAAACCCGAAAGAGACGCCGGCATTGATAGTGTCAAAGCAATTATTAAGAGAGACGTCATGGCCCGTATCAGTCTGGTTAAAACTATTTTAAAACAAGGGAATAATGCAAAGCGTTTGCTTATTGCTTACGAGCCGGTTTGGGCCATTGGTTCAGGCCAAACACCTGCGACGCCGGAGCAAGCCCAAGAAATTGCCAGCTATATCCGTACAATTATTGAAGAAGATGAAGATTTAGGTGTAGAAGTTGCGAGGGAAGTACGAATTCTTTATGGCGGCGCCGCAAGTGGAAGCAATGCTGCTAATTTTATGGCTCAAAAAGACATTGATGGTCTGCTCGTTGGTAGTCAGAGTTTAACTGTTGAAAGAGCAAAACCGATTTTGGATGCCCTGCAAAAAGCCGAGGTCAAGGATGGGCGTATTCCATATTTTGGCGCGAATTGGAAAACAGATGAGGTCAATAAGAGTTTTTTCCTTGCATTTGGCAAGTTGTTCAAGGAATATGACCCTACGCGTATCAATATTGGAGTTGCTCCATCGGAGGATCAAATTGGAAGTTTAGTAGATAAGCTTAAAGTCATGGGCGCGACCCGGGAGCAGCAATTAAATTACAATCAAGCTGCCATGAAGCAATTTGCTCAGCGTTTTAAAGCTACGGCCGTCAAACAGGAAGATGCGATCCTTACAGCCATTGGCCGTTTGGCAGGCGTGGACAGAGAAGCAATGACGGTGCGCCGCACGCTGACGACCAGCTCTCAGCCAGCCCCGCCAACAACAGTGATCGATCCTGACGGGACAGTGAAGCTGTGGGACAAAGATGATACTATTCATGTATCCGAAGGCTTCTCCCCTGAGGACCGGACGTCCCTCATTCTTGTTCCGACGGAACGTGGCAGGGTGGCCCATCAAATGACCGTTATTTTTCCGGGAGAAGCGGATTTAGATGCCAGGGCTTTAGGCCGGCAGTTAAACAGCAGTGGGGTTAGTGTGCGGGACATGGAAGTTTCGCAAGCCCTTCAACCAGGGGACAAAATTGTCATTGATGCACGATCCGCTTCTTTCAAAAAAAATGACGGTATCACTCAAGTTGATTTAACTTTTTGGTATGATCTTGGTACGGAGGTTGATGGAGACTTAAAAGAGGATAATAAATTGATTATTCATGGATTGAAGGCTTTAAGAGGGTCTCAGCAAGAACCCAGCCGTGCCTTTCAACCCACCCCCAAAGGGTTAAGCAAAAACCTTTTTATTAATGGCGCCCGCGGCCGGGTTGGCTCGCTCCTCGTCCGCCAATGGCTACTGGCAGGGCCGGACAGCGGCATCAACCTGGTGCTTGGCAATGGTGTCAGAAGCGCTGATGCCATGATACAGATTTTGCAGCAAGACTCTGTCCATGGCGCGATTGTAGTCCGGGGAAGAGTGGTCAATGGTTTGAAGGATAAGTATAAACAAGGAAAAGAGAAGGGGATCGACTATTTAGAGATCACCTTCAATGGCCATACTTATAATAGAATCTATTTCCTCAATGACCGCCGTGATTATTCAAAGCTGCCCTTGGCTGATTTTGATGTTGACATTGCCGTTGATGCCATTGTCAATGGAGAAACATGGGACAATCTAGATAAATATATACAAGCAGGAGCCATAAGAGTTGTCCATACATCTCCAGCAAAAGTCGATCCTAAAAAAAGTGGTAAAAAGGCATTTGCTTTACAGCTTGGCGTGAGCGAGCACGAGTTCAATGGTCAAACGATCTGTCATACGGGGTCTTGTACCACCTATAGTGCGACCGAGCCAGAGAACGCATTAATGCAAGAAGGCGGAATGGAGGCCAAAGAACAAAGAGATCTTTATGAGAAATACGCGCAAGCTTTGAATGAAACCCCGGAACTAACTAGTGATTTAGAAACAGTGACCATGAAAGCTGTCACCAATCATGCCGCCACAGGTTCTGATAATACCGTGGATACCTCCAAGCGGCCTTCCGCCATGAAAGGCATAAGACGGGAAACTTCAGGTGCATCAGTGGCCTTGTTGGAATTGCTGCCTGAACTCAAGGGAAAGCCTGTGCACGTCCATGCTTTGCGCGTCCCTGTAGCCAATATGTCCATCACCGATGTGACCAAAACCGTGAACGTTAATGAAGGCCAGACCTTGACAGTGGAGGACGTTAAGCAGAGGTTTATTGAGGCTTCTAAGATGCCACTTTTTCAAGGCAAGCTGAGGGTCATTGAAGGCGGATTTAACTCCAGGCAATTATTAGGCAGTTCTGCCGCTGCAGTTGTTCTATTAGATAGTATAGAAGTAGTCAAAGTCAATGGGACCCGGAATAAATATATGATCCACTATAAAAGTTGGTATGACAATGAATGGGGATTTACCGCCCGGGTGTGGGACACCATTTTGGCTGTGGCCGACGACATGGTCCTTAATCCTCCACAAGCGGATACGGTCGCTGAATTGCTCGCTGAAATTGACCATATCAACGGCAAATATCCAGACGGTGTCATTTCCGTCAGCGCGCCAAAGGGTATTATGCAAGTGGAAGTCAATGACCGTCACGCATTTACTGCTGAGTATGGTCTTTTGGATTATTTGGTAAAAGAAGCCCAGTTTAATCCTAATGAGGAAGTCAAGCGGGTGGCCCAACAGATCATACGCCAGGCCGCCAATAGTCTAAACATCCATTCCGCTTCACGGCACAATGTGCAGAACGGACTTGTTGTTTTCAATCCCGGCACGGGTTCTGGTTCTAATTATATGGCCATGCAGCAAATATTCGCCGAGGCGCGCGATATGAATACGGTCCCGGTCATTAATATGAACCCGGCAGACCGGCGCGTGGAAAGAGGGCAGGACACTTTGACACCGGAGTTAGACGGTGTTCCTCAAGAAGCTGAAAAACCTGGTTTAGAGGACTATGAACCTGGTTATGTTCCCGCCACCATGGCTGCTGCATATGCCGCGGCCATAAAGGAAAGTTATACCGGCCTGGTGTTTTTTAACCTGGATAAGCTGGATGTTAATCCGGACAATTTTACTCCCGCTAAGAAGTACGAGGGCGCAAGCGGGTATGAGAAATTGAGAAAGGAATCTTTACAAAACGCGCTGGAAGATGCCCAGGACCGCATCCTCAAAGCGGCTAAAGCGGGAGTGTATAATTATCAAGTGGACCTGACCCCGGTGCTTACATATGGTCAGGAGTATGCCGATATTACCCGGACTCGATTGAGTTTTGTCATCGAGGCAGGGGTCGCATTGACGAAATTTGTCCGTGACCTGGAAGACCAAATCGGGTTTCTTTCCCAGCCTTTGTCTATTAGCTTTACCTTTGCGGAAGGGAAGGTGGCCGATGCTGAGATAGATGGCGTAAAGGGAGCGATTGAAAAGGAACTGAATCGTCAAGAGCTGGAACCACCCACCTCTTTCGGCGAGCATACCCCGCAATCGGATCCCAAAGCCGTGCAGTATGCGGTATTGCAAGGGGTGGTTGCCCAGCAGCAGGACATACGCATCGGCCGTTTACGCCATGACATGATCAATTTTATCTATGGATTGATCTATAAAACTGAGTTGGCAACGCAGAGGACCAAAGACCGCATTAAGGCAAATGGTCTCAGTGCCGCCGGCCAGCGCTATAGCCGTAATAAAGCTGCTTGGCTCAAGGCCTTGGCATTAGGGCGTAAGCAAGGAAAGTCTTTGGACGAGATTTTTGACTTGATCTTTACCGGTTCCATCCTCACTGGTTCCGATATCCAAGGCTTGAATAGCGAGGAAAAAGGACACCTGGATAAATTGATGGAATTTGTGTTCAGGGCTTTTCGCGCCGATATTTTTAATTTCCGTGATGAAACAACGGCATTGAGTGTTTCTACCAATGCTAAAAATCAGATTATTGCAACTGCTAACGGACAGGGGAATGCGAATAAAGTCAATAAGGTTCTCAATGCCGGCTTTAGACACGATCCCAAAAAACCCGTACAACCCAAACCAGGCCGTACCACGCATGATAAGTATCAGAAATATTACCAAGAAGTTGCTGGTAAAGTGAAGGAATATCAAGAACCGGCGGTTGAATTCCATCTTGGAACGTATGGCGTTGGGCCGGAGCAATTGGACGCGCGCCTTCGTGAATTGGCAGATAGACACATCGCCAATCTGGCCACCAGAATGGGAGAAATTGGGATATTAGCCGCGGACGAAAGTGACGGCACACTTAAAAGACGGTTTGATGCTAATAGAATCCCGTGGACAACTGAAAATGTTCATGCTTATCGTGAGATGTTATTCACTACTCCGGGATTGGAAAAGTTTGTGAGCGGGGTGATCATTTATGAAAAGACCTTAACTGAACAAACAGATTTGGTCCAGAAATCTCTTATAAATAGGGGGATAGCAGTTATTCTAAAAACGGATAATGGTCTTCAGCCTTTGTATAAAGATTCTAAAGAGCAAATTTCCAGCTGGGATCTTTCAAAAAAGGAGGACCAGGAAGCGCTGAGGGCTAGATTACGGCTGGGGAAGTCATTAGGTGTGACTGGTTCTAAATACCGTACGGTTATTGAGCTCACAGACAACGACGGAAAATTCAGACCCCCCTCACCGGAGGTCATTAGGAACAGCGCTTTTACCCAAGCCACCCAGGCAAGGATTGCCTTGGAAGAGGGAATCATCCCGATGGTTGAACCGGAGGTCCTGTTTGATGGAGATGTAAGCATCGAACAAGTTTATGCCATCACGGATGAGGTGTTGAGGACCACCTTTGAAGAACTTGAGAGACAAGGTGTCGACCCGCGTCATATCATTCTTAAGCCCAATATGACGGCTAGCGGTTATAAGCAAGCTAAGGACAAACGTGCTGATAGTAAGAAGGTGGCTGAAATGACCACCAGGGTATTGATTAAACATGTGCCGGCGGCATTAGCTAATATTAACTTTTTATCTGGAGGGCAGCCGGGCAGCGAGGCAACTGAAAACTTGCATGAGATTAATCTGCTTCTCCAGGATCCTGAGAGGTTGGAAAAAGTTGTACGTCAAGCCCATGATGAATTAATTGCAGAAGCTAACAGAAAAAGAGCTAATGAAGTGGCTTTATTAAATGCGGCACCTTGGAATGTCGGGTATTCGTATGGGCGTGAATTTCAAGGTGAACCGCAAAGGATATGGAACGGTAATCATGCAAATGTTGCACCAGCTCAAAAGGAATTCGCTAGAAGAGGAGACTCTATACTGGCTGCTCGAGTGGCGCAATTAGAAGCCGTTGGAGCTGATAGGGCGGCGGTGTCGGTGGCAGAGAGAAGAGAAAGAGAAGGTGGTATCAACTTCGATCCGGCGATGTACAGCATTAAGATCAAGCGCGATCGTAATGGCGTTCCGCTTACTGTGGACCAGCAGCCCATCGGCAGGATCAATGTCCTGGGGTTTAGGGGTATCATTAGGGCGATAGCGCCTGCGAATCTGCCATTGATACTGGGTATGACTCAACCATTGCAGAAGATAGCGATGAATCGTTAACAGGATTTATTGTCCCAGCTTGAGTAAAGCGAAGGTCTCTAAAGAACGGCCGTTCATGGATGGCCGTTCTTTAGAGGTTTTTGCGGCGAATACCAACCAACAAGGAGAAAAGGCATGGTTTGTTTAAAACGTCTCCTGTCCCCCGTCATTGTTTTTTGTTTTACCGCCATTTTCATCGCCCAATCCTTCCCCCTATACGCAGCCCAAGGCAGCCTCCTGGACCTGCCTGAACCGGGAAAGATGATTGCCTTAAGCCCTAAATTTGTGCCGGCCATGGTTAAAGGCATCACCCTTTATCCGAATGATCCCCTTAAATTTGAT
>JACQQW010000002.1 GCA_016206745.1 Candidatus Omnitrophota bacterium
CCACTCTACCACTCTAAGTCTTTATTTAAGTCCAACCCCCATCCCAAAAATATAATGACACATCGGCGCGTAGCCGGTGTGCAGGACCTCATCGTTCATGCCGAACAGAAATACGCGTTGAAAATATTCTGCCATCAAATTCTTGAGCGATTTTTGGCTATGCAAATTGATGTGCTGGACCCGGCTGCGTTCGGAGGCATAGTCATTGGCCGTAATGTTCGGCGTCCCTATAATGCAGACCCCGTCTTTTTTCAAAATGCGCGCCTGACTGGCGACAAACGGACCGTTTAAGTGATTGTCCAAATGTTCAATCACATCAATGGAATAAGCCCCGTCAAAGGAGGCCTTGGGCAGCTTCAAATCCTGGATGGTCCCTTGACGGAAATCAATCTTTTTCATTTGGGCCAGACGTTTTTTATTGCCCTCAATATGCCGGCCGTCCGGTTCAATGGCCAGCACATGGTTGACATGTTGGGCAATGATGGGCGTGCCGAACGCGTCCCCGCAACCGACCTCGATCACTTTGTCCATCCCATCGAACATTTTGGCGCAGAATTTATACCGCGCCAGCACAAATCCCATGTGTTTGGGATCATGCCATAAACTGTACGATGTCCACGGGCCCAAATCAACGGAATCGACAAATTGATAATCCGTGCCTAAATGATACGCTTGTTGCTGAGTGATTTTCTTTTTGGGCATATGTCCTCTATTTTAAAAATTCATTGCCTTTGCGGCGGATTTTATACATGTCTTTATCACCGGACAAGGCCTTGAGCAATTGCGCCCGCTTTGGTTTACGCCAGGGGTCATAAACAACAGAAAAATTGCGGCCCGAAGCAACAGGTTTGCCTTCCCGGCAAAGCCAGTCAATGCATTCAAAAATATCGTCCAGGGACGTCCCTTGTTTTGCCTTTAAAAATTCTTTGGTTTCTTTTACTTTTCCCGTGAATGTGCGCTGATCGTTTAAAATGCTTTGGTGGATCTTGGATTTTGTCCAACCCGGACCCACGATGAAAATATTCAAATTCTTGTTCTCGCCATCTAAGAATTCGCACATCTTGGCCAGCATGATTTTCGAGACCGTATACGCCGAAAAATTAAGCACGGCGCCGTTCATTCCTCCGCCGGCAAAAAACACCATGTCTGCGGTGCGGGTATTGCGCAAAGGATATAAGGCATGCGCCGCATGCAGCTGGGCAATGGAATTCACATATACGGAATCCGACCATTCGCGAAAATCAGATTCGAAAAACGGCATAACAGGCAATGGGTCCCCCACACATGAAATAAACGTGTCCCATTTTATTTCTAACTGCTTGATGCTTTGGGCCAACCTGGCAATATCGGCAGGCTTGGATACGTCGCATTTAAATAAAACACTTCCCTGCGGCAAACCTGGCCTTGGCTTGGAACGGTATGTCCCGATGACCCGGCAGCCTTGTTCCAAATATTTCTTTGCCAGATGCGCGCCTATATCGCTGCTGATGGATAAAATGATGACGGTTTTTTTCATCAATACGGCCCCACAAAAGTATCGGTCACTTTTTCCGTGAACACATGCTTGTCTTTGCGGTCCATTAATTCATAGACGGCGCGGACAATGTCTTCATGGGTCGGATAAAACTCCTCTTCCAGCGCCTTGGACACCGGGCAAGGGCATTCGGGCCAGGCAATGCGTTTGACCGGGCTTTTTAAATAATCAAATGCCTTTTCCGCCGCAATGGCCGCCACTTCGGAAGCAAAACTGCAGCGCAGCCAGCTGGTGTCCGCCGCGATCAAACGGCCGGTTTTCCGCACCGAGCGGACAATGGTTTGTTCATCCAAAGGCTGTACGGTCACCGGGTCAATGACCTCAACGCTGATGCCCACTTTGGACAATTCATCGGCAGCCTTCAAGGCCTGCACCGCCATCCATGAAACCGCCGCCACCGTCACGTCTGTGCCGGCCCTGGCAATGCGGGCCCGGCCGAATGGGACGGTGAAACGTTCGGGCGGCACGTGGCATTGTAAATCATAGAGCGAGCGGTGCTCCAAAATAACAACCGGCGCATCGCTTTTTAATGACTGCAGAATAATGCCTTTGACATCGCAGGCATTGGCGGGCATGGCCACAATCAATCCCGGAAAATGCGCCAGCACCGACTGTAGACTCTGTGAATGTGTAGGCCCCTGGCCCCAGCCCTTGCCGATAATGCCGCGCACCACGATCGGCACGGTGGATTTTCCAGCATAGGTGTATTTCCATTTGGCCGCATTATTGATCATCTGATCCAGGGCCAGAAACATGAAATCATTGCGCGCGTGAACCAGCACCGGGCGTTTTTTATTGAGCGCCGCGCCGATGGCAATGCCGGTCAATGCATTCTCACTGGCCGGGGTGTCAAACACCCGTGTGCCGCCGAATTTTAAAAACGCTTCACGGGTGGTCCCAAAAATCCCTTTATAATCATCGACCCCTAAACCAAAAATAAAAACATTAGGGTCATGTTCCATTCCCTGGACCAGGGCTTCTGAAATAGCTTGGGCATAGGAAATTCGCCGGTCCATTAATACACCTTTTCCAATAAACTCTCCGGCCCCGGCCACGGGCTGTTGAGCGCCATGACATAAGCTTCATCAGCTAATTTCTTCCAGCGGGCCTGCGTCGCATCAATTTCCTGCTGGGTCATGCTTTTTTCCTGGATCAATTTCGCGGTAAACCGTTTAATCGGGCATTGCGCCATCCACCCATCCACTTCTTCTTTACTGCGATAACCACGGTCATAGTCAAATAAAGGCCCCACATGCTCGCGGAACCGGTATGTCAAACATTCCACCAATTGCGGCATATGCGCGCGCCGGATTTCTTCAATGACCTTGGACAAATGTTCATAAACGCATTGGGCATCATTGCCGTCGACTTGAGAGGTCTTGAAATCAGGCGCGCGCAGGCGTTCATAAACTTGGGACGGCGGCTGACGGACGCTCAACGGCGAATGGGTCGAATATAAATTATTCTCGCATAAAAACAGTACCGGCAATTTCTTGGTCACGGCAAAATTAACGCTCTCGGAAAATACGCCCTCTTCAATGGCGGCGTCCCCAAAAATGGCCGCCGCCACTTTGTCTCGTCCCTCCATTTTAAAAGACAAAGCTGCACCCACCGCCACAGGAATCATCGCGCCTAAAATCGGCGAAGAATAAATATGCGCCGACGGGTCCGTCAAATGCGCGGAACCGGCCCGGCCTCCACTAATGCCCGTCACCCGGCCGCACAATTCGGCAAAAAACGCATTAAAATCTCCCCCTTTGGTCAGATAAGCGGCATGGCAACGGTGCCCGGTAAATATCTGATCCTCTTCACGCAGGGCCAGGGACAAACCGGCAGCCACGGCCTCCTGCCCAATGGACAAATGCGTCGGTGTGCGCATCATCTGCTCTTTCGCATACACTTCGACAATCTTCTCCTCAGCGCAGCGGATTTTAAACATACTATCCAACAGTTTTCTTCGGATTGTGTTCATTGCAAATTCACCGCCTGCATGGTCTTGATATTATAATACCGGTTGTCGGTCATGGGATTGGGGATGTTCCCTGCGTCAAAGGCCGCCTTTAAATCGCGCACCGCTCCGGCAATGGTGTGTTTAGGGGTAAAACCCAGTTCCTTTTGGATTTTTGCCGATGAAATATGATAGGAACGGTTATCATTGGTGGGTTCCACAGTAATTTCAATGCCCTGGCCTCCCACATTTTCCTTGACTAAATCCGCGATTTGCCGCACGGTGTGGTTTTCATATCCCGCATTAAAAATTTTTCCGGCGATTTGTTCTTTGGGATACTTCAAACTTTCCACATATAAATCGGTGACATCTTCAATATGGATATTGGGCCTTTTTTGGTCGCCCCCGAAAACCTTGATGCGTTTATTATTGACGGCATGGTTGGTCAGAATATTGACCGTCAAGTCCAGCCGCAGGCGCGGGGAATACCCGCACACCGTGGCCGGCCGTAAAATCAGCACGGTAAAATCAGCTGTGTGTTCCTTGAGCAAATGCTCTTCGCACAAGGCCTTATATTTAGAATAATCGGTCAACGGCTCCAGGGCCAGGTCCTCGGTCACATCCGGCGTTTCCTTGACCCCGTATACACTGGAACTGGAAGCGAAGATAAAACGCTGGACCCTGTTCTTCTTGGCAATGGCGACCAGAGGGATAAACGCA
This sequence comes from Candidatus Omnitrophota bacterium, assembly GCA_016206745.1. GTDB lineage: Bacteria > Omnitrophota > Gorgyraeia > Zapsychrales > Fredricksoniimonadaceae > JACQQW01. The sequence goes on from JACQQW010000002.1 coordinate 4,203, forward strand.
TCGTAATTGATGGCCCTGGATAAACCGGGGTTTAATTCATAACTGGGGTCATTGGAAATGCAGGCCAAATGGATGATGGCGTCCGTCCCCGGGATTTCTTGTTCCAGCAGTTGAACATCACGGATGTCACCCTTGACCTGTTTTAAACCGGGATGGCCCTTAACGCCGTCTAAAACATGGCCGCCGTACAAATACAAGTCAATGACTTTGACCTTATGACCGGCCTTTAAAAGCTTGGGGACCAGCACAGCTCCGACATAACCGGCGCCGCCGGTGACCAAAATATTTTTCATTGCAAATGCTCCCGGCACATGCGCGCCACCAGATCCGGATCGATAGAACTCATGCAGAATTCATCGTGCGTGCACACCGGCATATAGCAAGGCATGTGCGGGCATCTCATCCGCGATGGGACCACTTCCACATTGGGCACTCCTTGCATGCGCAAATAATTGGTAGGGCCGTATAAAGTGATCACTTTTTTCCCCAATGCCTGGCCGATGGCCTGCCCCAGCGAGTCGGAAGTCACGATCATGCGGCAGCTATTGATCCATTCGATATATTTGCTTAAGTTCTTATGCCCTTGCTGCCAACTGAACGTATACGTTCCTTCCAATAATTGTTCCAGCTTTTTCCAATGCGCCACGGGCCAGGCCTTGGTCGGCCATTTACTGCCCACCTCATGGTTAAAACCGATGTCATATTTTATTCTTTCTCGTTTTTTTAAAGCCAGCACCAATCCCTGGCCCTGCCATTTCTGGTCAACGGTTTCATACAAAAGCTCCAAAGCATTTTTATCAATGCCGCGGTGGTTTTCCTGGCCGGACAATAAATACTCCGTCGATCGTTTATGGGTCATGATGCGATGGTCTTTATCATTGAAATAAAATCCGTATTTCTTCTTTGCCGCCACCCGGTTTAAGAATGTGCAAATGCCGATGTCTTTTTCAAGGTTGATCACGGCGTCAAATGCCCGGCCGGCAATGCCCTCCAATGCCGCGGTGCCAAAAATCAATAATTCATGGATATAAGGGTTCCCCTGCAACAGCTGCCTGGCCTGCCAATCCGTGACCCAGGTCACCCGGTCATTTTTATACAGATGCAAAAGGGAGGTGCAAATGAGGACATCCCCCAAACTGACAGTGGTGGAAATACCCCGATCCAGAAACTCGGAAAAACCTGTCTTTATGATTAAAATTTCTCTGGGTGTATGCATGTAAACTTTATTTCCCCTCCCCTGGTGGGAGGGAATAGCCGTGCAGATTAACGGTGGACAACAATGGGATCCTGTTTGCCGTAGGTATTCACGACTTCTTCCACATGTTCTTTATTTTCCGCGTAAGGTTCGCCGACAGCGCGGATCTCCACCGATGAATGGCCGTATTCCTGAAACCGGTTATTTTTAACTTTAATATCGCAAGAATTACATTTGCCGTACACGCTGCAGGGCATCCATTGCCCCAGCAGCGCGGGCGGTTTGGGGTCCAAAATATGCCCAATCGCAAAACGGTTCGCGTATAAATCCGAATGGCAGCGGAATATAGATCCGGCCGGGTCGATCAAAAATTCCGTGGTGCGGCAATCGCAGTCGCGCAGCATTTTGGCGTTCATGGCTTCGGGATAACGCATGGTCCCGTAATTACGGCCATTATAGGGCCCCAAAAACTCTTTCAACCGGAAATCAATCCCCATGCTTTGGGCCTGGGCTTGCACCTGCCGGGTCTCCTCCATATATTCAGGATGGTCCACCGCCCATACCCCGACATGATACCCTTTGTCCAAAAAATACCGGACACGTCTTAACAAAACCATGGGGTCTTGCTGGCCGCGGTGATAAGAAACACGGATCGAAGCATACGGCGCTTCGCGTTTGATGCGGCCGGACGGAATATGGCGCATGAATTCATCCGCATCCACTTCCAGGTTGGTCAAAAGATCAATGGTCAATTCCGGCTTTATGCCCTGCATAATAGAATAAAAATGCTTATGCACCGTGGGCTCACCGCCCTGCAGCGTCAGGGGCACATCAGACCCTTTGCTGCGGATCCGGTTAAGCCCCCGGACCCAGTCTTCCCCGGACATCCAGCGCTTTTTGACTAAGTCCCCGCCATGATGGTTGATGCAATACGAACAGCGCAGCATGCAGGCAAAGGACAAAAAAACAGCGATGTAATTAAAATGGCCGGGTAAAACTATAGGCTCTAATTCATTCTCAGGCATGGCGCACAGGC
>JACQQW010000082.1 GCA_016206745.1 Candidatus Omnitrophota bacterium
AGGCAAGGGTGGGCGCGTGAATATTTTAAGCGGTGATTTTTTCACCGCCGAGAATGGAGGCGTTATCATCATCAAAGATACGCGGGGATTTTCAGAGTTTATTACCCGGACTTCCAAACAGCCCATGGTGGATAAAGTTGTAGAAAGTTTTAAAAATTATCATTATGATATTGGCGTTATGAAGTCATCTCTGCGGAACAGCGATCTTATTTTGGATATGGCGTTTAACGGAGAAACAGGTAAACGGAATATCACTGTAGCGGTGCATGATTTCACCAATGGGGGAGGCTTATGAATAAATATTTAATTCTTCTGGCAGGCTTAGTTTTGGCTTTGGGCTGCGCGCGCATAAGGGTCGAAGCGCCCAAAGAAGCGATCAAGCTGGATGTGGCCATGCGCCTGGATATTTATCAGCACGTGGAAAAGGACATCGATCAAATTGAAAATATGATTTCGGGTCAACCGGAAAAACCGAAGCCCTCGGCCAAAGATAACCATAGTTTATTGGAATGTTTTATCAGCACTGCTCATGCGCAGGAAGGCCTGGGATCAGAAGTTGAGGAAGCGGTCATGCGGCGCAAGGACAGGCGGCCGGAGCTGGTTGCTTTGGAGGAAAAAGGCATTATCGGAGAAAACAATTCCGGCTTGGTTGAGGTGAGGGCCGCGCAGCCGGGCGCGCAAGCGCTGGTCGAGGAGGAAAACAATGACCGCATGGTCATTTATAAGGCAGTAGCGGAAAAAAACGGCACCTCGGTGGATGAAGTGCAGCACTTATACGCCAAACGTCTGCAAACCGACGCCCCCGCAGGAACGCCGGTACAACAAGGGTCTGATTGGATAATAAAATAGGGACACGTACTTATTTCTTCCGGTGCTTGTCCGTCACCCAGAATTCCAGGTAGCGGGCGCGCATGAGGCGGGTTTGGGCGTCCAGGGCGGGGAGGGCGCCGAAGATGACTAAGATCACCGGGATCATCAGCCATTCCAGCGCGTGCCCCAGTTTTTTAAAGCCGGAATAACGGATGGTGGTTTTCGGCAGCAATGATAAACTCAACACAATGGAAGTCACCAGGCACAGCGAGGCCAGGTTAAAAATGGTATTGGCGATTTCAGGGACATTGTAATAGACCACCGAAGAGGCAAATTCCCGCCGGGCAAAGAGGACCGGCATCCAGCCGATGATGGACAATAAGAATCCCCAGGTCGCCCAGGAGATGTGCCCTTCAAACAGCTTGAATCCATGCCGTAGCTTATCATAAAGAGGGATTTTATCCGACCCTAGAAAGGCCCGCATGACCAGAGGGAAATTCTCCACCCCCCAGGCCCAGCGGCGTTTTTGTTTATACACATTTTTGACGGTGTTCCACCAATTGTCCGCGCAAGCCACGTCCATGGAGAGGGTCACGTACATCGGGATGACGCGGTAATGCCCGTCATAATGGACATAGCATTTCCAAAAAATCGCCGAGTCATCCGAAATCATGTCCACCGGCCAATAACCCACTTCCACCAGCGCTTTGAAACTCATGCTGTGCGAGGAGAAGGTGACCAGTTTCTCCGGATTGGTGGCTTCGATGAGCTGGAAGAACGATGATCCGGTCTCAATCACCCGCGCGAACCCGGGCACCTGCCAGATATTATTATGATAGACGGGGATGGGCTGGAAACTCGCCCTTTGCCGGTCTGGCGTCACCATAAAATGATAGGTCAAACAAGAGAAATAATGTTTGCTGACAACGGTGTCCGCGTCGAAACAGGAGCAAATGACATTTTCCAACGGGATGTTGTTGGCTTCTATATATTCTTTGGCTTTGCGGGCGGCGCAGGTGACATTGGCGCCTTTGACCCGCGCCTCCCCGGGCACCTCGTCCGGGTGCAGGACGGTGAAGCAGTCCAGAAAATGGGAATGGTATTTTTGGGCAATGGCATGCACATCGTTTTTGATCTCTTGCGCGGCCCGTTTTTCCAGGGCAAAGACCACGATGATCTGCTTAGGCCGAAATAATTGCCGGCTGACGGCCTCGACGGCGGCCCCGATGATTTGGGCGTTTTCTTTGAGGATGGGGAAAATGACCAGATGATAAATGTCTTTGGAGGAGGGCGGCAATCGGCTGCTGCGGGTCAATTTGCGCAATTCCCTGCGGTGCAGCCAGACGGAAAAGCGCTGTTTAAAGGTCAAAAGCCCGTGCCGGGCATTTAATATTTTCAGATAATCCGCGCTATGGTCGATGCCGTGCACGCGCCCCATCCAATCGGTGGTGCCTTCGAGGTTGAGCCGTATATAGGAAAGGACCAAGAAGAGGGTCATGTACAGCAAGCGCAGCAGCCAGCACAAATAGAACGCAATGGTAATGATCGCCGCAGTAAACGGGGAAAAAATGGACAACAGGACCATGGCGGTCAAAATGGCCCAACTGGTCAAGCCCGGCAGGATTTCGAACAGCCTTTGCAAACGGGCCTGGGGTGCGGACAGGTTTTCTTTTGAATATGAAAAACGCATTTATTGTTCCAGCCTTTTTAAACGCAGGGTGTCGGCGATTGGTTTGGGGATGAATGGTTTATGGTGTAAAATTTGTATCGACGATAAAAAACGGCTTTGCTCATCGATATAGTAAAGTTTTCCGGTCTTTTCGGCAAAATACACGTCCGTATGTTCTGCCACGCGCAGGACTTTGGTCAGGCGCGGCCGGCCGAAACCCACTTGGTCCATCAAAAAAATGCCGTTTCCCCGGCGGAAGAGAAAGGTGTTGCCGTTATTGATCAAGTACACCTGGTCGGCCTTGGGAGCGTCGCTTAAGTCAGGGAGTTTTTTGGGGATCGGAATGTCTTTTCCATCGATATTCGGGTAAATGGCTTTGGCCTTGATATTGATGCGGTTGACGAAGTTAGGGTAGAAGGCAAAGATGTTTTTCTCGTCATTGGGCTCCCAATAAAGCCGTTGAGGCGTTTGGGGCAGAAGATCGCCTAAGTCCTCAATATGCACTTGTTTGTCCCGCGGATCCATCCATAGAAATTTATTTTCATCGCCAAGATTGATTTCCATGACAAAGAACGGGCTGGGAACAACTGTGAAATACCGCACCACGCGGGCTTCCCGGTAAATGGATTCCTCAGGAAGGAGCGGTTCTAAATTATCTTCGATATCTTTATTGAGCCGTAAAATGGATATGTTTTGGGCAATATCGTCCGGTGCGACCAGTAAATAATTATTGCCGGGTATGGGGACCAGTTTGGTCAGGGCTGAGTCATTAAGCGCTTCGGTTTTCCATTGTTTAGGGATCAAAAGAATGTTATCGACGGACGTTGCTTTTTTGTCCACCACCGGGACCTGGTTTTCCCAGGACCCGTAACCGTCCAGTTCCATGCGCAGGGTATACTGGCCCGGGGCCAGGTCGCGGATGATGGTCGGGGTGGTTTCCTGGGCGCGGCGGCCATTGATGGTGATTGCCGCGCCCGGGGGGTTGCTGGAGACATAGATGATCCCGGTCTTGACCCAGTGGCGCGTCCGCGGGTCCATCACAAAGCCCAGCATGCGCAGGATGATCACCGGGCAGATGATCAAATAAACCAGGACAAAAAGATAGAAAAATATTTTACGCAGTAAAGGCATACACAAGAGAAGGTTATACAGCAAGTGCGGGGGCAAGTCAATCATCCCGTTCCTTCAGCGGGATGCGCATATTTAATCAGAAATATAGAATATTATGGTATAATGGCTTGTTTTTTATAAACCAGGAGGGTCATATGTCCGAAGAAAAGAAAGAAGGTTGCTGCGGTACTCAGGGTTCCTGTTGCGCAGGAAAGAAATTGCTCATCGGCCTTTTGGCCGGAGCATTGATTTTTGCGGCCGGTATGTGGTTTGCCAAAGCGCAGTGCCGCATGGGGGCCAAGATGTGTCCCATCTCTGGGGCTCCTATGGAACGGAAATAAACACCTATTGATTATTCAAATTTTTCTGACCGGGTTGATTGCGTAAGGCGCGCATCCGTTTGCGTTCTTCCGCATAAGCCGCCAATTTTTTCTTGTATGCTTCCACCTCTTCAGGGGTTTTTTCCCGGCGGACTTTTTCACGTTCTGCCTTCCACGCCTCTATTTTTTCTTCTCTGGTGCGGGTATCGACCACCACCGGTCCTGGCTGTGGTGGAGGTTGGGGCGTATTAACGGCCTCCGCGGCCGGGGCTTGGGGGGCATCTGTGTTTGTTTGAACGTCCGCCGAGGGGTCCGGATCAGGGACAGGCGCGGGCGGCGCCGGTTCTTCTTGGGGCGCGTCCATGGCAGGACTTTCAGCCTGGTCCGCGTCCGCTTGAACATCAGCCGCGGGCGCGCTTTCCTGGGCAAAAGACAGGGTGCACGCCATCATTGAACATAGGAGCGGTAATAATAATCGTGGCAGTAACAT
>JACQQW010000007.1 GCA_016206745.1 Candidatus Omnitrophota bacterium
ACCGTCCGTCCGCAATTTCCTTTTGGTGGACGGCGACAGGGCCGGTGACAACCCTTCGACCCTCCAGTTGTGGGGACCTTTCAGCGATGGACAAAAAGGAAAATTCCAGATGGTCGTGCGCGGCAACCACCCTTCCGCCACATATAAGGACGCCTTCGACTTTTCTATATTTGACGGGACCGCGTGGAAGGAAAGAATGATGCGTTTTACCAGAGACGGAAAAGTCGCGTTCATGGAAGGTAATGTCGGGATCGGAATCATGAATGCTCAGCGCAAACTTGTTGTGCAGAATGACACCCAGGTCGATGCCAGTACGGCCCTGGCCCTTTACAATGTGGATCCTAACAATAATACCGATACGGTCATTTCATTTCGCGGCGACACCACCGGAAGCGGAGGCGCCGGTTTTAAAGAACTAAGCGCCATCCAGAGCAAAACAATCACCCATAACAACAATACTGCCGCCTCTTCCCTGTCCTTTTGGAACATGGACGGGGCAGGGACCCTGCGCAATAGAATACAAATTATGCCCAATGGCAATGTCGGTATTAGTGTGGCAGATCCCCAGGCCAAACTGCATATCGGCGGCACAGCAGGGACCGACGGCATCATGTTTCCGGATGGGACGGTTCAGACGACGGCAAACACGGCAAACAGAAATAGCTCTAATGTTGCTTGCGCCGGTTCGGCGTCTTACTGTATCGTCACCGCTACAAACGTCCTTTATAGGGTAAATAATAATGCTGGTACATTTATTATTGCTTATCCCGCATCCGGGGTTCAACCGTCTTCTAATGTTGCTTGCGCCGATTCGGCGTCTTACTGTATCGTCACCGCTACAAACGTCCTTTATAGGGTAAATAATAATGCTGGTACAGTTATTGCTTATCCCGCATCCGGGGTTCAATAACTCTTAGACCGTTTCCACCTTAGGAATAATAGGGGACAGCGCCCTATTTCTTCTTCTCCTCGCTTTTTGATTTATCCGACTTTCCCGCAGAATGGGGTAAACAATGGTGCCATTCCCAATTCCTTATCTTCTTCTGCTTGACTGGGAAAAAAGATTCTATAACTCTTAGACCGTTTCTACTTTACCATTGCCGCGGCAATTAGTTCCTGTCCCCTATTCAATGCTCAATCTCCCACAAAGTCCTAAAAAGCCCCTTGTTTTATCCGAAATATGTGTTATATTTGAAACAGGTAAAAGGATAAATTATGTCTGTGATTGCCATTCCAAACATTTTAAAAAATAAACTCGGCGAAGAGGCCACCGACGCTTTGGTGGTGGTGCTCGAAAAAATTGAACATGAATTTAAAGATTCGATTGTCGAGAATGTCGAAATCCGTTTTGAAAAACGCCTTGCCGAAGAATGCGCCAAACTCAGAACTGAAATGAATGGCCTGCGGGTTGAAATGCATGCCCTGCGCGCGGACATCATCCGCTGGATGTTTTTATTCTGGATCGGCCAGCTGGCCAGCATCATCGCCGTTTTCTCTTTCTTTTTCAAACATTGATATCTTAGCCCTTCAGGCCTTTCCGGATCATGGAAACCACTGCAACGCCGATGCTTCGGCAATACCGGGACATCAAGTCCCGGCACCAGGACTGCATTTTATTTTTCCGCCTGGGTGATTTTTATGAGATGTTTTTTGAAGATGCCAAAGAAGCTTCCGCCCTCTTAGACCTGGTGCTGACTTCCCGCGGCCAGGACGCCGCCGGCAAAATCCCCATGTGCGGCATTCCGTTCCACTGCGCCGATGGTTATATTGCCAAACTCATTAAAGCGGGCAAGAAAGTCGCCATTTGCGAACAGGTTGAAGATCCGGCTCAGGCCAAAGGCATTGTCAAACGCGATGTCATCCGGGTGATCACTGCCGGGACGTATTTGGACGATTCCACAGACTCGCGGTACCTATTGTCCTTATCGCCTCATAAAACCGGTGCCATGGGGTTTGCTTTTTGCGATACGGCCGGCGGGACCATCCAGGCCAACCTCCTGTCCCATCCCCATCAAGCCGTGGAATTGCTGGCCAAACTGCCGGTCTTTGAATGCATTTATCCGGAATCCGCCGAAGATGCGGTCAAAGAACTGCTGGCCCATCCTCTGTTGAAACCAAAAAACATCCTGCTGACCGGCTATCATGACTGGTGCTTTAACCCGGAGATGGCCGGAAAATCATTGTGCAGTCATTTGGGAGTTTTGAACTTGAACGGATTTGGGATCGAGACGCTCCCCCAGGCCCAAAGCGCCTGCGGCGCCCTCTTAGAATATGTGCGGGCCATGAATAAGACCCCGCTCAAACATATCAACCGCATTGCCCTTTATGCCAGTGACGACTATGTATTTATTTCACCGGCCGCGCATTACGGCCTGGAATTGGAACATGTCTTGCGCGCCCTGGATTTGACCAAAACCCCCATGGGGCGGCGGGCCTTTCGTTTCTGGTTATATCATCCGCTTAAACAGGTGCCGGCCATTCATGAGCGCCAGAGTGCCGTGGCGCTTTTGCGCGATCAAAACGGCGCGGCGCAAAAACTGGATGAACTGCTTAAAAACATGCCGGATTTGGAAAAAGCCTTGTCCCGTTTAAGCTGCGGCTGCTCTTCAATCAAAGACATTCTGGCCCTGCGCCAGGGGTTGCTGCGCGCCCCGTTGATTGCGGAGGCCTTGCAGACTTTGGACCATCCGCTGCTGAAGGCCGACGATGTGCCTGCACTGCGGACCCTGTTGACCAAAAATATTAACCCCGAAGTGCCCTTGAGCAAACCGGAAGGAAAAATTATTCAGGCGGGGATCAATCAAGAACTCGATGAACTGCGCGCGATCCAGGAAAACGGCCGCCTTTGGCTTTCCCAATTCCAGGCCCGGGAGATCAAAAACACCGGCATATCGTCGCTCAAGGTAGGGTTTAACAATGTGTTCGGGTATTACATTGAAATCACCCGGGCCCATCAAAAATCCGTGCCCGGTCATTATATACGCAAACAAACCCTGGTCAGCGGCGAGCGTTATATCACCCCGGAACTCAAAGAATATGAAGAAAAAATCCTCACCGCGCAGGACAAAATTCTGGCCATTGAAAAACGCATTCTGGCCGGCATAGAACACCAAATCCTCGACCAGTCCCCAGCTGTGCGCCGTTTTTGTGAGGCCCTGGCAGCGGCCGACTGTCTTCTTTCTTTAAATAAACTCTTCGGGTTTGGCAATTACGTTCTGCCGCAGGTCAACAGCGGTGATGCCATCGACATCAAGGAAGGCAGGCACCCCATCGTCGAAAAAACCGTCCATGAGGCCTTCACCCCCAATGACACGCTGTTGGATGCCACGGACAATCATTTGATCATTTTGACCGGCCCCAATATGGCGGGCAAAAGCACCTATATCCGCCAGACGGCCCTGCTGGTGATCATGGCCCAAATGGGCGCGCCCATTCCGGCAAGCTCGGCGGCCATCGGTGTCGTGGACAAAATATTCACGCGCATCGGCGCCCACGATGAAATTGCCAGGGGACAATCCACCTTCATGGTGGAAATGACCGAGACCGCCCATGTCCTTAACAATCTAACGCCACGTTCTTTGGTCATCCTTGACGAGATCGGCCGCGGCACGTCAACGTCCGATGGGCTGTCCCTGGCCTGGGCCCTGGCGGAACATATGCATAAACAAAATGTGCGCACGCTGTTTGCCACCCACTTTCATGAATTGACCGCCCTGGCCGGCCGGTTTGAAGGAGTCAAAAATTACAATGTGGCGGTCAAGGAATGGAAAGACAAAATCATTTTCCTGCATAAAATCGTGCCCGGCGGCAGCGACGACAGTTACGGCATTTACGTGGCCAAACTCGCCGGCATTCCGGAAACTGTGATCAAACGGTCCAAGGAAATTTTGTCTGAGCTGGAGCTTGGCGCGGCTGCGCCTTATCGTAAACAAGACACTCAAATGCATTTATTCGCGCCCGCGGCCAGTCCCGCGAATGACGAACTCCGCGCGGCGTTGGAAGCGGTGGATGTCAATGCATTGACACCTTTGGAAGCATTGAAATTATTGGATGAATTAAAGAAAAAAATATGAACAAAGTCCACGTCCTTCCCCCGGACGTCATCGCCAAAATCGCCGCCGGAGAGGTGGTTGACCGCCCCGCCTCCGTGGTCAAAGAGCTCCTGGAAAATTCCATCGATGCCGGGGCCGCCATCATCGAAATCCATTTAAAAGACGCGGGCAAAGAACTCATCCACATCAAGGACAATGGCTGCGGCATTTCCCGGGGGGACATCGAACGCCTGTTCCAGCGCCATGCCACCAGTAAAATTCAAAACATTGAAGATCTGGAAGCGCTGGCCTCCATGGGCTTCCGCGGGGAGGCCCTGTATTCCATCGCCGCGGTCGCCGACATCGCCTTGCGCAGTCAAACAGCCGGCGCCAAAGAAGCGTGGTCCGTGCATGTGCGTGCCGGCCAACGCCTGGACCTTGCGCCCGCGGCGCCATCGGGCGCCGGCACGGACATCCAGATCCGAGAACTGTTCTTCAACACCCCGGCCCGGCGCAAATTTCTAAAAAGCAATGCTTCGGAAATCAACCACATCACCGGCATTATTGTGCCCTATGCGCTCATTTATCCGGACAAAAGGTTTGTCTTGACCCATGCCGGGCGCTCCCTGCTGGATTTCCAACCCGCGTCCAGCCGTTTGGACCGGGCCGCGGCCGCGCTTTCTCTGGAAGAAAAACATTTCCTCCAGGTTTCGCATAATTACCCGCAAGAACAAATGTCCGTCAAAGCCATTTTGGGCAATATCAATATCCAGCGTCCCCGCCGGGACACGCAGTACATTTTTATCAATGGCCGCCCGGTCGAGCACAAGGCATTGAGCTTCACCATGAATGACGTGTACCGCGCTGTTTTTCCGCCCGGGATTTACCCCGTCTTCATTCTGGACATCCACGTAGACCCGGCCAATGTGGACGTCAATATCCACCCTGCCAAACGGGAAGTCAAAATCAAAGATGAAGCCAAACTCTGTTCGATGGTGCGGCATTTAAGCGAAGACACCCTCATGCGTTACGGCGAGGCCAAAAGCATGGAGGCCGGGCCGGCGTCTTTTTATCAACCTGCTTCCATGATAAACGAACCGCCCGGCACTGACTTTTTCGGACAATTGCCCGACCTGTTTAAAAATGCCGGGACAACCCTGCCCGCTGCCTTCCAGGCGCCGTCAGGCGGAGATTTACGGACGAAATTTGCCGGCGCCCGGTTCATAGGTTCTTTTGTCCGTAAATACCTGTTGTTTGAAGAAGGGACTTCTTTATTCCTCGTCGACCAACATGCCGCGCAAGAGCGGATCATGTTTGAACAGTTCCATAAACAAATTGAAACAGGAAAAGTAGAGGTCCAGCATTTACTGACGCCTGTTCTGATTAAATTCAGCATCCCGGAGCGGGTGGCCTGGGACGAGGCCGGCGAGAAACTGAAAGAATTTGGGATTGAAACCGCTTTATTCGATGAAGAAACCCTGGCCGTGCACACCCAGCCGGTACTCCTTAAAAATATCGAAAACGCCGTGCGCACACTACTGTCCGGCAATGACATCGCCCGCTGCGACCGCGCGACCATCGCCCGCCGGGCCTGCAAAGCCTCCATCGTGGCCGGTGACGCATTAAACCCGCAGCAGGCTGATTATCAGCGCCGGCAATTGATCGCCTGCCAGGACCCCTTCACCTGCCCCCACGGCAGACCGACGGTCGTCGAACTCAAAGAAAACTTCCTCGACAAACAATTCATGCGGATTTAAGAATTAAGGGGACATGTACCTAATTCTTCATTCTCAATTAGGTACGTGTCCCCTTAATTCTGGTATCAGTAAGCCCCAATAATTGCGGCATGTCGGCGTCCTGGACACGGATGATCACCGGCAAAAACCCTTCGATGTCCATGTTCGCCGGCTGCATTGAAACTGGTAATGGGACTCCCTTGCCGTCCCGTTTGACCTGCAAGTTCATATGCGCCGGCTTCAAACTGATCCCGCCAACATCATCTATCTCGTCCGTTCTCATCGCCCGGTCGGCATTTGGCGCCGTTGCCAATTGGGCCTTATCTGGCGGTAATAATTCCAAAACCTTATCCAATACCCCTAAAATTTCTTGCTGCAATCGTTCTCTTTCTTCCGGTGAAAATTGCGCTTTCCGGTCTTTAAAAATTAACCCTAAACCGGTTACGTTCCTCCCATTCTTGCCAAACTCAAATACTGCTTCCAGTAATCCCGGCCTTAATTGAGATAAAATACCGGATAACCGTGTTTGAACCAACTTCTTCATAACTCCAACGCTCACTGTAGGATGAGACCGCCATAAGACCACCTCCGGAATTACTTTACCTTGTGTCGGTTTCTCCTCCAAATCAACGCTGGTTAAATAAAAGATCGGCTTCTCTGTTTGCGCGACGAGCTTTCTTATACCTTCAATTATTTTAATTTTTTGCTGTTTCTTAAATCCCCTGATTTTCTCACTCAAAATATTCTCTATTGCTTCGGCCAACGCGGCATTCATGGCCCGGTCGGGAACTGCGCCGCGAAAAGTTGCATTTTCTGCCAAGCGTGTTGTAACCACTGCGACGTTATGCTTGAAAAGTTCCGCCCAAAGAGGCTGAGGAATTTGGGACTGGTCTTTTAACACCGTCATCGCCGCATCAGGACCTCTTGAGTTTGCACGGCCGGTCTGAAAATGCAACCGAAGCTGGACCCCGCCGGAGAAATATTTACGCGGGACCATGGTTTGGGCATGCGGGTCATAGTCTTCCTTTATATAGTTGTAAACGCCTTTCTTAAACGCCGCTAAATATTGCTCATAAATCTTCTGCTTGGCGTTTTTATCTTCAACATCGATGCCTTTGATCTTGTTCTTATCCGCATACACCTTTCCCAGCAGGCTTTCTTTGAGCGTGTTCTTGTACCAGGCAGCCAAAATCATGGAATTGTAAATCTGGCGCAGATTGGCGAATGTCTTGCCTTCATTGACCTCTTTTTCGATTTCGGGGAGGATAATTTGACGAACAATCTGACTACCTAAAGCATTGATTTTAGGGTCTTTGGTCTCTGGTCT
>JACQQW010000077.1 GCA_016206745.1 Candidatus Omnitrophota bacterium
ATTTATACTAAACATATCAACATCCGTATTGAACAACGTGACTTGTCTCGCAGCCAAATTCAAAATGCCATCATCGCCCCTGAGAACAAAATTCCAAGTTTTAAGGGTCGAATGGTAGTACAAAAATGTTTCAACAATAAAATACTTGAAGTTGTTTACAAGAAAACAAACGGAACAACCATTATCATCACCGCCTATTGGCTGGATAAGGAGATTTAACCTATGAAAATAGACTTTGATCAGCAAGCGGATGCGCTTTATATCCAATTTCAAACGAGTAAAGTAAAACATACCGTTAAGATGCGTGATGGTATTTTGTTTGATATTGACAATAAAGGCCGGTTGTTTGGTATCGAAATCCTGGATGTTAGTCAACGAATTCCCATCAAAGAACTTGGGCATTTGAACATTAATCTGCCCGTTCACGTGTGACATTCGTCCACTTAATATTGCCGATAAAACATTAAGATTAATCAAAAAATAACCCTCATTTTTATTTACCAGCCTTCTCCTCCAATGCTTTAAGCCGGTCTTCGAATTCTTTGTCGCGGGCCTTTAATTCCCGGTTTTCCTTGGTCAGTTCCCGTATTTTTAAGTCCATTTCCTTAAGTCCCGCGATGGCGTAGGGGATCATATTGGAGGAATTCAGGTACAGCAGGCCTTCGACTTCGTTGACGCTGTTGGGAAAGACCTGCTGGTATTCCTGGGCGATGAAATTGTAATAGTCGGTGTCTTTGACGCTGGGGTGGCCGGCCAGGAATGCGGGGGTGTAGTGGAATTTAACCGGCCGGACTTTTCTGATGATTTCCAGGGCATTGCTGATGGTTTGGACATTGGTCTTGATCCTGGCGTCCGACCCGGTTGACCAGGTGGTGGTGGTCAATTTTCGAGCCGAATCCGTGGAAAGGTCCAACTGCGCGCCGGGATTCGTCGTCCCAATGCCCACATTGCCGCTAATATAGGTGTTGTGCGCGATGAGGCCGCCGTATTCGACATTGCGGGGGTCGAAGCCCGTGTTGGGCAATGAATGTTGACAATCCTTCATCCCATGTTATACTTTTATTATGAATATCAGCCAATACATCACTGTTGATCCCGCAATCCAACATGGCAAACCCTGTATCATAGGGACACGTACTCCTGTCCATATTATCTTGGAAGCTTTGGCCACAGGCATGAAGGTTGAAGACATTTTGCGCGAATTTGCCCCCATCAGCCGGGAAGCTGTCCAGGCCTGCATCTTTTATGCCGCTATGCTGGCGGATGAACATGAACTTTTGACCGCCTAATTCATGACCTTCCTCATCGATGCTGACTGCCCGCGTTCCATTAGCTTTATTCTGCGCGAAGCCGGCCACACAGTTGTAGACATCCGTGACCTTGATCCGGCCACCTCTGACGATGCCATTTATGATCTCGTTCGAAAAGATTCCATGATCCTGATCACCAGGGATAAGGATTTTTCCAATATTTTGCGCTATCCGGTCCCTGCCCACTGCGGCATTATTCTGCTGCGCGTCCATTTGTTGAGTGTCAACGATATTCTTAATCTTGTCAGATACCTGTTGACTAAAATTCCGGCAGAAGAACTGCTTGGCTGTTTGACCGTCGTACGCAAGGAACGCATCCGCATTCACAAATTTTAATTTCCCTTTCTCCTCCAATGCCTTCCATTGCGCATACGCATCTTCCTGCGCTTCATTTAAAATTCTGCCCGCTTCTTTGTCGACATAATGCCCGGCCACGAAATTGCGCATGCCGCGCAGCTCGCATTTTTTAATCCGGCACTGTCCCCCGATTTCTGTCATACCATAGTAGGGGAACACAGATCTGCGTTCCCTGCGTTATTTCGGTGTCCTTTTTTCCAATGCCTTGATCCGTTCTTCGAATTCTTTGTTACGGGCTTTTAATTCCTGGTTTTCCCGCGTCAATTCCCGCACTTTTGAGTCCATTTCCTTGAGTCCCGCGATGGCATAGGGGATCATGTTGGAAGAATTCAGGTACAGCAGGCCGTCGACTTCGTTGACGCTGTTGGGAAAGACCTGTTGATACTCCTGGGCGA
>JACQQW010000086.1 GCA_016206745.1 Candidatus Omnitrophota bacterium
AGAGGGGGTTAGGGGGAGTTTAAGATAGGAGAAATGAGGGGGCAAATGAAAACACGAACGGTTAATTTAGGGCCGGTTGAGGCCATTGCTTTAGGGCATGGCATGTGTTTTGTGGTGGTGGGCAAAGAAATCGCCGTGTTCCGTTCCAGGGCCGGCAAGCTTTTTGCCGTCAGCAATCGCTGTCCGCACCGGCAAGGGCCTTTGGTCGATGGGGTCATCGATGACGCCCAAGTCATTTGCCCCCTGCACGGGCATAAATTCGATTTGACCACAGGCCATGGCAGCGAGACGGGCGAATGCGTCAAGACTTACCGGGTTTGGGAAGAAAATGGTCAATTGATATTGGGAGGGGTGCAATGAATCAACATAAAGCCATTAAGATTGATCTTTTTGATTTTAAATCTGTCCCCATGCGCACATTCCACATGACCTGGTTTGCGTTTTTCTTAAGTTTTTTCGGCTGGTTCGCCATTGCGCCTTTAATGCCGCTGGTGCGCCATGATTTGAGCCTGACTAAAACGCAGATCGGCAATACCATCATCGCGTCCGTTGCGATCACCATTATTGTCCGTTTGCTCATCGGTTGGTTGTGCGACCGTTTTGGCCCCCGGCGGACTTACGCGGCTTTATTGATTCTTGGGTCTTTGCCCATTATGGCCATTGGCCTGGCCCATGATTATCAAAGTTTTCTTTTATTCCGTTTGGCCATCGGCGCGATCGGGGCCTCTTTTGTATTGACCCAATACCACACCTCCGTCATGTTTGCCCCCAATTGCGTGGGGACCGCCAATGCCACGGCCGCGGGCTGGGGCAATATGGGCGGCGGCATTACGCAGATGGTGATGCCGTTTATCCTGGCGGCGGTGGTGAGTTTGGGCTTCAGTGAACATTTGGGCTGGCGATTGAGCATGGTGGTCCCGGGCGTATTGTTGTTCTTGACCGGGTTTGCTTATGCCCGCTGGACCAAAGATTTTCCGCAAGGCAATATGGATGAATTGCGCGCCCAAGGGATACTGCCAACGAGGAAACAAATTAAAGGAAGTTTCCGCGCTGCCATGAAGGACTACCGGGTATGGGCCTTGTGCGTGATTTACGCGGCCAGTTTCGGGGTGGAATTGACCATGAACAATATTGCCGCGCTTTATTTTACGGACCAATTTCACCTGTCCATCGCGGCGGCAGGTCTGGTGGCAGGATTATTTGGTTTGATGAACCTTTTTGCCAGGACATTGGGCGGATTTTTTTCCGACCGTTGCGCGCGCAGCAATGGTTTAAAGGGAAGGGTCATTTTCTTGGGCGCCTCGCTTTTTACCGGCGGTTTATTATTGATGGTCTTTTCCCGCATGACCGTTTTGCCTTTGGCCATTGCGGCGATGTTGAGTTTTGCTTTATTTATCAAAATGGCCAATGGCGCGGCCTATTCGGTGGTGCCGTTTATCAATAAGAAAGCCCTGGGCGCGGTGGCGGGCATTGTCGGCGCGGGAGGCAATTTAGGCGGGGTGTTGTTCGGGTTTTTATTCCGCGACGATCAAATGAGCTATATGGACGGCCTGTTTTATTTAGGCATAGCGGTGGCGCTTATGGCGGGTTTGTCTTTGGCCGTCAAGTTTTCCGCTGAAGATGAACACGAAACCAAACAAGCTTTCGACGGCGCAAGGGCCAAAGAACTGGCGGCTGCCATATCATCCTGATGTCCGGATGTCTGCGGTGAAAGAAATTTTCTTGATTTTTATGGTTTTGAAAGGGATAATTTGTGACATGAAACATGTCCAAAAGAAATTAGCCCAATTGATTGAGCCTTTTTCCGGGAAATGGGTGGCGTTAACACCGGATGAAAAGACCGTTTTGGGCGTTTCAAAAAATATGAAAAAGGCCATCAACCAAGCACATGAAAAAGGCGAACCCCAGCCGTTTTTGATAAAATCCCCTGATGCCTATACAGCGGCAGTGTTCTATTGAACCAAACATTTGATATTCCTTACAAAGATTTAGTTATTCCTGCCAGAGGTTCATTTGCGCGCCGGATCATATCCCGGCCAATGGTACACACTGTACTATCCTATCAAAAAAGCGATTTGGATTTTTCTTTTCCTGCTATTGTGGATTCCGGTGCTGATTATTGTGTTTTTCCAGCCAGTTATGGAGAATTGCTTGGCTTGGACATTTACAAAGGCCCACATCTGCAATCGGGTGGGTTAGGTGGCGGGGACACGCTTTATTTCCACAAAATCACTGTAAAAGTCATTTTAGGCAGCGAACCGGTGCAATTTGACTGCGAGGCCGGCTTTTCACGAAAAATGGATCGGGCCGCTATCGGTTTTCTTGGTCGGCATGGATTTTTTGAGCTATTTGAAGAGGTTACATTTTATCAAAGGCAGAAAAGATTTGTGCTGCGGGCCTGTGATGAATTGGATTTTGGAGACCAGCCATGAAAAAGGCACTCTCGGCCAAAATTAGCAGACGCATTTTTATTTGACAAAGTTATTATTGGGTTGTAAGCTTTAATTAGATGTAGTGAACGGGCAAAGGTGTCCTCTCTTCAAACAATGGCGTTTTGGGGGAGGAATTTTTATTTTGGACAATGATGTCCCCTTATCGGGCTTTGAGGCCCCTTAAGGGGATTTTTTTTGTGGAGCATAAAATGGCGGATGAAGACATCTTGATCCATCAAGCCCTCGAAGACCAGCGGGACATGACGGCGGTTGAGGATTTTGCGTTTAAGCATGATTTTAAGCAATTGCCATCCGGGGAATCTTCCTATAAACAATTGATCCCCAAAACCACGCCGGGGCCGGGCCAGCAATATGCCTTTGAAGTCAACCTTGACCAATGCACCGGCTGCAAGGCCTGTGTCACCGCTTGCCATAATGAAAATGGCCTGGAAGAGGACGAGACCTGGCGGTCGGTGGGGCTTATCCACGGTGTCAGCGCGGACAAGCCTGTGATGCAGCATGTGACCGGCGCCTGCCACCATTGCCTGGAGCCGGCGTGCATGCACGGCTGCCCGGTGAAGGCGTATGAGAAAGACCCGGTGACGGGCGTGGTCAAACATTTGGACGACCAATGCATTGGCTGCCAGTATTGCATCCTTAAATGCCCTTACGATGTCCCTAAATACAATAAGAAAAAAGGCATTGTGCATAAATGCGACATGTGCATCGGCCGTTTAAAGGTGGATGAGGCGCCCGCCTGCGTGCGCGCCTGCCCTAATGAAGCGATACGCATCACCTTAATTGAGACGGCTGCGGTCAGGCAAGACCCGTCGGCATTTGTAAAAATTCCACAAGCGCCTAATTCGGATTACACGCTGCCCACCACCCGCTATTTGACCCGGAAAAAATTGGCTGCGGACATGACTTCCATTAATGCCGCGTCTTTTGAGCCGCAACATCCGCACCTGCCGCTGGTTGTAATGTTGGTCCTGACCCAATTGTCCGTCGGCGCATTCTTTATGGAATGGTTGGTCAATCGCGCGGTTGAAGACAGCTTGCGCGCATTGCTTATGCCGGCCCATGTTTTTACCGCTTTGGCCCTGGGGTTCCTGGCATTGGCCGCCAGTATTTTTCATTTGGGCCGGCCTTTATACGCCTTTCGCGCGGTGCTGGGTCTGAAGACATCATGGTTAAGCCGGGAAATTTTGGCCTTTGGGGTTTTTGCTTTTCTGGCCTTTGTTTATGCCGCGCATACCAGGCAGGTATTGGCCAAGCCGTCGCTGCAAGGGGACATTTTAGCTGGATCGGTAGTGGCCGTGGGGGTGTTTGCCGTTTTTGCATCCATCATGGTTTACCGGGACACCCATCGGGTTTTGTGGGACACTCCCATGACCACGTTTAAATTTTTTATGACCACAGCCATCCTGGGAACGGCCACGGTGATGGCGGTGTCTTTAAATGCTTGCGCCGGTTATTCACCGGGCTATTTTATTTATACTGTGCAGGCGGTCGGCGTGCCTTTGGCCGGGATGGTCATGGCCTTGACTTCGATGAAGATCATTGTTGAAGTCCTTTTGTTTTCTCATGTGCGTGACTCCCGGATGACGGCTTTAAAGAAAAGCATGATGTTAATGTCTGGGCCCTTGCGGGTATGGACGGCGCAGCGTTTTATTTATGGGATTGCCGGCGGCATTGTGATGCCTGTTTTATTCCTGGCGCTGCATGTCTATTGGACACCGGTATGGACTTTAGCCTGGGTATCGTTGATGGCGGCCATGACCGTGGCCGCGGAATTTATGGAACGGTATTTATTCTTTAGGGCGGTGATTCCGCTCAAAATGCCGCATTAAAGTTTATGAAACAGTTAAATGAATTCATTTATCAAAAAAGCGGCCCCTTGACCGATGAGCTGGCCTTGGCGCCGTCCGCCCTGGGAATTTTGCCGCAACGGCTTTTGCCCGACAGCGCAGCGCCTATGGTTTGCGGCTTTTGCTCGACGGGTTGCAGTTTGGATGTGCACCTTAAAGACGGGATACCGGTCAATTTAACGCCGACGAAAGGATGCCCCGTTAATACCGGCGAAGCTTGCCCTAAAGGATGGGAGGCTTTAGCACCTTTAAAAGCCTTTGACCGCGCCACGACTCCCTATATGCGTAAAGGCCATGGCCGCCTGGAGCCCGTGAACTGGGACGCGGCCTTAAGGATTTTTGCCGGCCGTTTTAAAGACATTCAATCGCGCCACGGCAATGACAGCGTTGCTTTTTTAAGCACGGGGCAAATTCCGACGGAAGAGATGGCTTTCTTGGGGGCCCTGGCCAAATTCGGGATGGGGTTAGTCCATGGCGACGGCAATACCCGCCAGTGCATGGCCACCTCGGTCGTGGCCTATAAACAGGCTTTCGGTTTTGACGCCCCGCCGTATACGTATCAGGATTTTGAAGAAAGTGATTGCCTTGTTTTTATCGGGGCCAATCCGTGCATTGCCCATCCCATCATGTGGCAGCGGGTGTGCCGGAATAAAAACAAACCGGAGCTCATCGTCATTGATCCGCGCAAGACCGAGACGGCCATGGCCGCCACGCGGCATTATGCGTTGAAACCCAAGAGCGACCTGGTTTTATTGTACGGCCTGGCCCATATCCTGATCAAACGCAACTGGATCGATGAGCATTATATTAATGCCCATACGTCGGGGTTTGAGGGTTTTCGGGAACATGTGGAGTCATTTACGCCGTTTTATGTCAGCGCGGCCACGTCTTTAAGTGTTTTTCAGATCCAGGAACTTGCCAATCTTATCCACCGGGGCAAACGGGTTTCATTGTGGTGGACCATGGGGGTCAATCAAGGCCATGAGGCGGTGCGCACGGCGCAGGCGATCGTTAATTTGGCTTTAATGACCGGCAATATCGGCCGGCCGGGCACAGGGGCCAATTCCATCACCGGCCAATGCAATGCCATGGGGTCCCGGCTTTTTAGCAATACCACCAATTTATTGGGCGGCCATGATTTTGGCAATCTTAAGCATCGCCGCAAAATTGCTTCGCTGCTGAATATCGATGAGGCGCGCATCCCGGCCCGAAACAGCTTGGCCTATAACCAGATCATTGAACAGATTGCCCTGGGTAAAATCAAGGGCCTTTGGATCATTGCCACCAATCCGGCGCATTCCTGGATCGGGCAGCAGGAATTTCGGCACATTTTAAAGCAGTTGGAATTTTTGGTGGTGCAGGACATGTACCATACGACCCAAACCGCGCAAATGGCGGACCTGATTTTGCCGGCGGCGGGCTGGGGAGAAAAAGAAGGGACCATGATCAATTCCGAACGGCGCATGGGCATTTTACGCAAAGTGGCCAAAGCGCCGGGGCAGGCATTGGCGGATTTTGCCATTTTTAAACTGATCGCGCATTATTGGGGTTGCGGGGAAATGTTTAAAGCTTGGCAGACGCCAGAGGCGGTCTTTCACATATTAAAAGAAATTTCGCGCGGGACCCCTTGTGATTTTACCGGCATCCGCGATTATGCCATGATCGAGGCGCAGGGCGGCATTCAATGGCCTTTTCCCCAAGGGCAGGTGCCGCAGGAAAACCAGCGCCGGCTATTTTCCGACGGGAAATTCTTTACCGGTGACGGCAAGGCTCGGTTCATTTTTGAAGCGCCGCGGCCGGTCCTTGAGGACGTTTGCAATCAGTATCCTTTTGTATTATTGACCGGCCGTGGGACATCGGCGCAATGGCATACGCAAACACGCACGGCCAAATCCGCCCTGTTGCGCGCCATGTACCCGCAGGACATTTACGCGGAAATAAACCCCGAAGACGCGTGCGGGCTTGGCATCCGGGACGGCCAATGGGTGTATGTCTCCACCCGCCGGGCAGAGATCAAGGTCAGGGCCCTGGTGATGCCAAGCGTGGCGCAGGGGCATATTTTTGTGCCAATGCATTATGAGGCGGCCAATCATTTGACCTTGCCTTCGTTTGACCCGTATTCGCATCAACCTTCTTATAAAATGGCGGCCGCGCGCCTGGCCAAGGCGCCTTATTATTATGCGTGAACCGGTCCAGTTCCCTCAAGTAGTGGCTGTGTGCGTCTCCGGCGGCGGAATTCCCAAGATCCCCCAGGCATCGGTGCCGGTAATGTTCGCGGGCCTTGCCGGTGACGGGCACAATCATGCCAAACATAATACTCCTTTACAGGCGGTGTGTTTGCAGGACGAAGAAATCCTTAAGCAGTTGGGCAGGGAAGGTTTTTCTTTGGATTGCGGCGCCATTGGGGAAAATATGACGGTACGCAATTTAGATGTGCAAAAGCTGCCGGTCGGCACGGTCCTGGAATTTTCGGGCGGTGTGGTCTTGGAATTGACCAAAGAACGCAAGCCCTGTTATGTTTTAGATGCCATAGACCCGCGTTTAAAAGAAGTGATTGCCGGCCGCTGCGGTTTTTACGCCAAAGTTTTACGGGAAGGGTCTATTCAAGCCGGTGAAAGCATTCAAGTCAAGGAAATGGCAGTTTGTTGAGCGCTTCCTGCCGCACCATTGAAAACCACCGCAACCGCATTTTTTTGTTGCCCATACCGTGGAGGCATGTTATGCTATGTACATAAATATGTACATAGGAGGAATATATGACCACACTTACCGCTACAGCTGCCCGTACACGCTGGTTTGGCATGCTCAAGACCGTTAAACAGTCGCACAAGGTTTATGCGATCACCTCTAAGGACGGAGATGCCGTGCTTCTTTCCAAAGAAGATTATGAAGGGCTTTTAGAAACTTTGGAGCTTCTTTCCATTCCTGGTATGGCCAAGAGTATACAACGGGCAGACAGGGAAATTAAACAGGGGAAAACTTATTCTATGAAAGAAGTTTTTGGTGATTAAGCCCCGCGCGTACGAAGTACGCATCACCAACCAGGCCAAAAAGGACATAGATAAACTTGCCCCAAAACTCAAAGCTAAACTGCGCGACATTCTCAACGAAGTCATTGCCAAGACCCCCTATGAAGGCAAGAAATTGATCGGGGACCTGGCCGGCAATTATTCTTACCGTTTATCGTTCAAAGACCGCCTTGTGTATTCGATCGATGACATAGAGGGAATTGTTTACCTCAAGCGGGCCCGCACGCATTACGGGGAATAATTTGCGCAGTATTATTCTGTATCTCTTGACCGCTACGGCCACATTTTGCCCAATACCCACCATGGTGTTGGCGAGCGGCTGGATCGGCAGGTTTTTGGCGAAGAAGCTTCTTTCAATCCGATTTGCACAACCCGTTAAGAATCAATATCTTTTAGTTCTCACACAGAGGAATTTTTTGTTATTTTAAGAGGCAGAGGTTATAATGTAAAAAATTTATAAACTGGATAATGAAGGATTGTGTTCCTTATGATTAATTTTAAAGAACGCGCAAATTTCATCTGGAGTATCGCGGATCTGCTCAGGGGTGATTATAAGCAATCTGAATACGGCAAGGTGATCTTGCCGCTTACCGTTCTTCGCCGACTGGATTGTGTGCTGGAGCCATCCAAGCAGGCGGTCTTGGATTATCTTTCCCAGACCAAAGGTCTGTCACCGGATGCGATTGAGACGGTACTTAAACGCAAAGCTAAGCTTTCCTTTTATAATAAAAGCAAATTTGACTTCCAGAAGCTTATCGCGGATCCCAGCGATATTGCCGCTAACCTGCGCAATTACATCACGGGCTTTTCAAAGAACGCCAGGGAAATCCTTGAGCATTTTAATTTCGAGGATCATATCGAACGGCTGGATAAGTCTCACCTTCTTTTTTTGATCATCAAGCGGTTTGCCGAGGTTGACCTTCATCCAGAAGTTGTTCCCAATATTGAAATGGGGTACATCTTTGAGGAGCTGATCCGCAAGTTCGCTGATCTTTCCAATGAGACCGCTGGAGAACATTTCACCCCGCGCGAAGTCATCCGGCTCATGGTCAACATTCTCTTTTTGAATGATAAGGATGTGCTGACCAAGAAAGGGATCGTGAAGACACTTTACGATCCGGCCTGTGGGACCGGCGGAATGCTGTCCATCGCGGAGGAGTATTTGCGAGAATTAAATCCGGATGCGAGCCTCAGGGTGTTCGGGCAGGAGCTCAATCCGGAATCCTATGCCATTTGTAATTCTGACATGCTCATCAAGGGGCAAAATACTGATCACATCAAGTTTGGTAATTCTTTTACGCAGGACGGGCTTAAAGACGAGAAGTTCGATTATATGCTTTCCAATCCTCCCTTTGGCGTCGAGTGGAAGTAGATTGAGGAAGAGATCGTCAAAGAACATGAAAAGCTTGGCAGCTCTGGACGGTTTGGTGCTGGATTGCCGCGCATCAGCGACGGTTCGTTTCTTTTTCTTCAGCACATGATTTCCAAAATGCGTCCGCAGAATGGCGGGGCGCGGCTTGGGATTGTCTTTAATGGTTCGCCTCTCTTTTCTGGTGGTGCCGGTAGCGGTGAAAGCGACATTCGCAGATGGATCATTGAAAACGATATGCTGGAGGCAATCATCGCCCTTCCTGATCAGCTTTTTTACAACACAGGCATCTCAACCTATATCTGGATTGTCACCAATCGCAAGGCCAAAGACCGTAAAGGCAAAGTCCAGCTTGTTAACGCGGTTGGATTCTTTAAAAAGATGGCCCGGAGCCTTGGCAATAAGCGCAATGAGATCAGCGATGATCATATTGCGGAAGCGACGAAGATTTATGGCACGTTCAAGAATGCTGAATACTGCAAGATCTTTCCGAATGAGTATTTCGGTTACACCCGGGTGATCATTGAAAGACCATTGCGGTTAAACTTTCAGGTTTCACCGGAAAGAATCGCCCGACTTGACCAGCAGTCCGGCTTTGTTAATCTCTCCAAGTCCAAGAAAAAGGGCAAGGAAGGCGTCAAAGAAATTCAAGAAGGTGAAGCCCTGCAGAAAGCAATTAAAGCCCTGCTCGCAGGAATAGATGGTACGAAGATTTACAAGAACCGGGAGAAATTTATAGAAGCTGTTTCTGCTGTCATTCCCGCGAAAGCGGGAATCCAGATCAAGGCCCCGGTCATGAAAGCCATTTTGGAAGCCCTTTCGGAGAGGGATGAGACAGCCGACATCTGCAAAGACAAAGACGGCAGGCCGGAGCCGGATGCCGAATTGCGCGACGCAGAGAATGTCCCTCTTTCGGATAATATTGACGACTATTTCAAGCGCGAAGTTCTGCCTCATGTTTCGGATGCGTGGATGGACCGGAGCAAGGACAAAGTTGGTTACGAGATCAATTTTACGAAGGAGTTTTACAAATACACGCCCCTTCGCAGTCTTGAGGATATTCGCAAGGATATTCTGTCTTTGGAGAAAGAGACCGAGGGGTCGATGAATGAGGTCTTAGAGGCATGAATGCGCATAACCGCCGGTCAATTCGGTTGAAAGGATATGATTATGCGCAGGCAGGCGCGTATTTTGTGACGGTATGCGAGCATAACCGGGAATGTTTGTTTGGAAAAATTGCGGATGGGGAAATGGCATTGAATAACGCCGGACGAATGATTCAAAACGTATGGGATGAAATTCCGAAACATTATCCGGATATTGATATTGATCAATTTCAAATCATGCCCAATCACATTCACGGAATTGTTGTTATCGTAGGGGCAGGCCCCCGTGCCTGCCCTGATAATGCACAACCATCAATAAACAGGCAACCATTACCAGATAACGGGAAACCACGTATTGATGGGCAACCACGGGGGGTTGCCCCTACGGTTTTATCATTGTGCGATGTGGTTCACCGGTTTAAAACATTGACCACAAAAAAATATTGTGATGGCGTTAAACATCATTGGTGGCCGACGTTTAACGGGAAATTATGGC
>JACQQW010000083.1 GCA_016206745.1 Candidatus Omnitrophota bacterium
ATTCCGGCATTTTCGATATGCTCCATAATGCCGGCCACCAAGGTTTGCTGACCGTCGGAAATGGCATCAACATCCACCTCAATAGCGTCTTCAATAAATTTATCAATCAAGACGGGATGGCCTTCGGAAACGTCTTTGGCTTCCTCAATAAAGGAGAGCAGGGCATTTTCATCATAAACAATCTTCATGGCCCTGCCGCCAAGGACATACGATGGCCGCGCTAAAACCGGATAGCCAATACGATTGGCAATCTCGAGCGCTTCTTCGACTGAACGCGCCGAACCGTTGGCCGGCTGGGTAATCCCTAAACTTTTAATTAATTCCGAGAAGGATTCCCTGTTCTCGGCTAAATCAATAGATTCAACGCTTGTTCCAATAATGGGAACTCCGGCCTCATGCAGACGCCGGGCTAAATTTAAAGGTGTCTGTCCGCCGAACTGCACAATGACCCCGTCGGGTTTTTCAATGTCGTACACATTCATGACGTCTTCAAAGGTCAGCGGTTCAAAATACAAACGGTCGGAAGTGTCATAATCCGTTGAAACAGTTTCCGGGTTGGAATTGACCATGATGGTTTCAAACCCCAAGTCTTTCAAGGCAAATGAAGCGTGGCAGCAGCAATAATCAAATTCAATCCCCTGTCCGATGCGGTTGGGGCCGCCGCCCAAAATCATGATCTTCTTTTTCTTGCTCCGCCGCCTGGCATTATTAATGGCAGCCTCGTCTTCGGTCTCATAGGTGGAATAATAGTAGGGCGTATAGGCCTCAAATTCCGCGGCGCAGGTGTCCACCAGTTTAAACGTGGCGGCAATGCCCGATTCCTTGCGCCACAGGCGGACGTCTTTCTCGCTTTTCCCCAGGATTTCCGCCAGCTGCGCGTCGGAAAAACCAAATTCTTTGGCCTGGCGCAAAGGCGGCAAGCTTAGGGTCCCGGTCGCCGCGACTTCAGATTTCAACTGGTTTTCCAGTTCCAAGATTTGTGCGATCTGGTCGATAAACCAGGGATCAATCCCCGTGAGTTTCACGACTTCTTCAATGGACCAGCTTTTTTGCAGGGCATATTTTAAATAAAAAATGCGCGAAGCATTGGGCTCAATCAAGCGCAGGCGCACCTTTTCATCGTCAATGTCGCGAAAATCCTGTTTATTGTCCAGACCCGTATGGTCGATTTCCAGGCCGCGCAGCCCCTTTTGCAGCGCTTCTTTAAAGGTGCGGCCGATGGCCATGGTTTCCCCCACGCTTTTCATCTGCACGCCCAAAATGTCCTTGGCTTCCGGGAATTTCTCAAAAGTAAAGCGCGGGATTTTGACCACCACATAATCGATGGAGGGCTCGAAACAAGCCGGAGTTTCCTTGGTGATATCATTTTGAATTTCGTCCAAGGCATAACCTACCGCCAGCTTGGCCGCGAATTTAGCGATAGGAAAACCCGTGGCTTTGGACGCCAATGCCGACGAGCGCGAGACCCGGGGGTTCATTTCAATGACCACCATGCGGCCATTGCTGGGATTGACGGCGAACTGGATATTGGACCCGCCGGTCTCCACCCCGATTTCCCGGATCAGGCGGATGGAACAGTCGCGCATGTGCTGGTATTCCTTGTCCGTCAGGGTCTGTACCGGGGCCACGGTGATGCTGTCGCCGGTGTGCACGCCCATGGGGTCTAAATTTTCAATGGAACAGACAATGACCACATTGTCGCTGTGGTCGCGCATGACTTCCAGTTCATATTCTTTCCAGCCTTCAATGGATTCCTCGATGAGGATTTCATGGATCATGGAGCTTTCAACGCCCAAAGCCGCGATGCGCTCAAACTCTTCCATATTGCGGGCAATGCCGCCGCCGGTGCCGCCCAAAGTAAATGAAGCGCGGACAATGCAGGGGAACCCGATTTGGCCGACGGCCTTCTGAGCCTCTTCCAGGCTGTGGGCAAAAACGCTCTTGGGCACGTCCAGGCCCACCTTGACTGCGGCGTCTTTAAACTCACTGCGGTCCTCCGCTTTTTTAATGACCTCATATTTGGCGCCGAGCATTTCCACGCCGTATTTGGCCAAAATCCCCTGTTCATGCAATTTCATGGCCAGGTTTAAACCGGTCTGCCCGCCCAATGTGGGCAAAATAGCGTCGGGCCGTTCTTTCTGGATGATTTTTTCAATGAATTCCGGAGTCAGCGGCTCGATGTAAGTGGCATCCGCCAGCCCCGGGTCGGTCATGATGGTGGCCGGGTTGGAATTGACCAGGACAACTTCATAACCCTCTTCCCGAAGCGCCTTGCAGGCCTGGGAACCGGCATAGTCAAACTCACAGGCCTGGCCGATCACAATGGGCCCGGCGCCGATGATCAGGATTTTTTTTATGTCAGTTCGCTTTGGCATGGTCAATTATTTGTGTATTTTTCATAACCTACGGTTCAAAATAGCTTAAAATGTCGTATACGTTCATCAGCTCTATTTGGGAATGATTTTATTTCCGAAGAAAAGTTTATCAAGTTCGCCCAAACTAAAAGAGTGACGTTCACGAATGCTATCCTCAACAATACGAATAAGTGCATCGGCGGTGAGAAAATCAACGCTTCGGATAGGAGAATTGGTAAGATGAGTTGTCAGCAGCGTTAAATCCTTTTCTCTGAAAGAAGCTGCCACAATGACAAAATAAATTTTCTCGAATCCTTTTGATTGAAGCTCTCGGCCATGTTTAACTGCGTATTCTAGAAATTTTCGATCTTCAGTTCCGAGAACATATCCTTCGCTTCGACTTTTTGCATCAACAATAAGCACAAACCGTTCACGGTTGGCTAACGCAATAAAATCCGGAACACGACCTTTACCTTGCCCTAAATTTTCAATTTTAAAACCTAAGCATTGGAATGCATCTGCACATCGACGTTCAAACAGAAGAGCGGCTGACTGAGCTTGGTCTTCATTGTGTGGAACCTCTCCTCTTGCGAGTACGTTCAAATATTGCAGGCAAGCTGGAAGATACGGGTAAAAAGAGTAATTACTTGTATTATTTGACGGTAGAATCTTTTCTTGCTTAATTGGAGAACCTGAACGATCCCAACCTGAAAAATTTAGTATTTGTCGAAGATTATCAGACTGACTCTCAAGCCAAACACGGAACTGAGAATCAAACTCACCAATAGAACCACGTTCTCTAACGGCATTGGTTCTAGTCTTAAGTTCTCGCGTGGCAATTCGCAGTTCTCCCATGGTCGGAATCTTATGCAAATGAAGACATACCTTTGCGTATTCTTCAAAAAGTTCCGAATCTGGAATCTTAATACTCCGACCTTGTGGAACAGCACCAACTTCTTTGGCTATATCAGAGGATCGAGCCCAATAATAATTAAAATCAGCCCGCTTTACGTTAGCTGTCTTACAAAAGATATCTTTTCCTGGCGTCTTGCCAAGTTTCTGACAACAGGCTCGAAATCGATCCAATATTTCAGCTTTACTAATCCGCATTGTCAATCAATCTCCTTGCATGCTTCCCTCCCCCTTGAGGGGAGGGCTAGGGAGGGGGTGATTTTAAAAAGAGCACAGACGCAGACCTTGACAATAAGATTTCTTCGTATATACTTATATTGTATCACGATAAGAGGCTAGACAAAGGGTTTCGTCCCGCGTTAATGCCTCTCTTTTTTTGTGTACTCCACCTTGGCCTTCAAAAAATTCATAAAAACTATTTGCCGTATAAATCTTCTCAATAGAGAAGAATAATGTTCTTTGTTTGGAACGATTATCCTTGAAAGTTTCTGGTGTTTTTCTAAATATTCAATCAGGCAATAAAAATCTCCATCTCCACTTACAATAACCGCCTTGTCGTAATTGTTAATTTCTTTCATTGCATGTAAAACCAACTCCGCGTCAACATTTCCTTTGACTTTTCCATAACGGAGATTCAGTGTCGGTTTAAATATAAGAATATAGCCAAATTCTTGCAGTGTTTCATAAAGCCCCTGGTTCGTTGGTATAAATCCAATAAATAAAAAGGCTTTATTGACTTTGAATTTATCGTGCAGGTATACCCTAAATCTTTTAAAATCAAGGATCCACCCTTGATCTCGTATGCCAAGATTCAAATTTTGGCTGTCAATAAATGCGTAGTTGTTCTCTTTTTCCATTTTCTATTCTACTATTATTTACAGGTTTCTTTCTTTGACTTTTCGATCATATCAATAAATTGTTTAAACAAATACTTGGCATCATGCGGGCCGGGGGCGGCTTCCGGGTGGTATTGAATGGCGAAGGCCGGGCATTGCTTATGCCTGATCCCCTCGATGCTATGGTCGTTTAAATTGGCATGAATGACTTCCACATCCGCCGGATTCAAGCTCTTCCCATCCACGCAAAAACCATGGTTTTGAGAGGTGATGCCGATGCGCCCGCCTTCAAAATCCTTGACCGGGCAATTGGCGCCATGATGCCCGAATTTCAACTTATAGGTCTTGCCGCCTAAGGCCAGACCCAAAATCTGATTACCCAAACAAATCCCAAACACCGGCAATTTGCCCACGCATTCTTTAACTGTATCGATGACATACGTTACCACCGCCGGATCTCCGGGGCCG
>JACQQW010000081.1 GCA_016206745.1 Candidatus Omnitrophota bacterium
TCTTTGATTAAAGGAAAATTTGCATTCAATGAATAATACCGCTGTTTCCCCCGCCAGCGGCTTTTGAGAATACCCTCTTTTTCCAGTTCCAATAGTTTGCGGGCAAGGTTGCCGCTTTCCAAATGAAGGGCCCGGGCAAGGTCCCGGACATAGATTTCAGCCCCTTGTTGCAGCATGAAATAATTCAATACGTCCTGAAAAATTCTTGATCGAAAGCTGATCATCGCTCTCCCATCGCTGTATATTTCTATAGCAATCACTGTAGATAATTACAGCAATCTTGTCAAGTTCGCGCCCCAAAATTCTTCTTTAAAGACTCAACCACCCGCTCCATGCCCATACGCCGGGAGCCTTTGACCAGGACTGCGTCTCCGTTGGTAAGTATTTCAGTCAATTTGCTTTGTGCGGCTTGAGCATTATCAAAATCGAAAATGCGCATACGGCCATTGGCTTTGCGGGCGCCTTGGGCGATCAGCCGGGCCAGGGAGCCGGCCGTGATTAAATAATCGATGGGAAAACCAGCGATGTATTTGCCAACGGCCGCGTGCAGCGCTTTCGCCTTCGGCCCCAGTTCCAGCATGTCCGCGCACACGAAAATTTTCTTTCCTTTGGTCTTGAGCGCGTCCAGCGTCCGGGCGGCAAAACGCATGGATACCGGATTGGCATTATAAGAATCATTGATGATCCATCCTTTGCCTAAACGGACAAGCTCTCCCCGTCCCGGCGGACAACGAAACGCGCTCAATGCCATGGCAATGTCTTTGGCAGGGACCTTGAATAATCGCCCGCAGGCAAAGGCGGCCATGGCATTATCCGGTCTGTACGTCATGATTTTAAAACGATGCGGGGCGCGCGACTGTTTTAAAAGCAAGGGGTCATCCGCGTTGATAATGGCCGTTGAGCGCCGGTCCATAAACGCGGTCAACTGCCATTTTTCTTTTAAAACACCGGACAAAGTCTTTAGCCGTTCCAGATGGGACTCACCTATATTTGTAAACACCGCCACATCCGGACGCGCAATACGACTAAGCCAGGCAATGTCGCCGGGTTGATTGGTGCCGCATTCCACCAGGGCCATTTGATGCTTGGGGCTTAATTGCAGCAGCGTCAATGGCACGCCGATATGATTGTTCTGTGTCCCTTTATTATAAAGAAGGCGGTATTTCTTTTTGAGCACAGCGGCGATCATTTCCTTGGTGGTGGTCTTGCCCGCGCTGCCGGTGACGGCGATCACCGGAACCTGAAAACGCAGGCGGTGGGCATGCGCCAGACGGCCCAAGGCTTTGACCGTATCGTCGACTACGACTACCGGGACATTTGTTTTTTTAAGCTGTACCGGTTTGTGTACGACCAAGGCCACGGCGCCTTTGCCAATGACTTCCTCCAGAAAATCATGGCCGTCAAAACGGTCCCCCTTGATGGCGATAAATAGATCTCCCCGGCGGACTTGGCGGGAATCAATGGATACCCTGCGTACGCTCACATTGGAATCTCCGGCCATGAGACTGCCTTTGGTCGCCCGGATTATTTCATCTAAGATGAACATGCGTGAACACCTAAATATTCCTGTACAATCTTGCGTTCATCAAACGGGACCCTTCCCTCTTTAAGCACTTGATAATCTTCATGGCCTTTGCCGGCCAATAAAACAATATTGCCTTTTTTCGCCATTTTCAGCGCTTTTATAATGGCTGCGCGCCTATCCACGCACATCTCAAAATTATTTTTTGTAAAACCTGCCGCGATCTCATCAATGATCGCCTGCGGCCCTTCGCTGCGCGGATTGTCGCTGGTGACAATGGCATGGTCCGCCAGGGCGCACACCGCCGCGCCCATTTTAGGACGCTTGCCGCGGTCACGGTCTCCCCCACAGCCAAAAACTACAATGATCTTGTCCCGGCTTACGGCCCTCAATGCGTTCAACACATTGACCAGCCCATCTTCGGTATGGGCATAATCAATAAACACAAAAAAATCTTGGGGCCCCTGGACCGGCTCAAGCCGGCCCGGCACCTGCTTTAATGTTTTAATCCCCTGCGCGATGAAAGGCCAAGAAAGACCTAAACTATAGGCGCAGGCCGCGCCGGCCAGGATATTATACACATTGTGCCTGCCTATCAATCGCGTATGAACAGGCGCCACTCCGCCTGGAAAAACCATGTCGAACCTGGTCCCGTTTAAACTGTACTGTATATTTTGGGCCCTCACCTGCGCTGAAGAATCAATGCCATAGGTCATTATTCTTCCCCGGCTTAAAGCCGTTAAACGCCGTCCATGATCATCATCACTATTGATGATCGCCGCGGCCGCATGAGAAAGACCAGTAAACAATAATGATTTTGCCTGGAAATAATTGTCCATGGTTTTATGATAATCCAAATGGTCCTGGGTCAAATTGGTAAAAATACCCGCGGCAAAATCAATGCCATCCACCCGGCTCTGATCCAAAGCGTGGGAAGAAACTTCCATGACGCAAAACTGCGCTTTTAAATCCGCCAATTGCGCCAAATACCTCTGGTTCTCCAGAAATCCGGGCGTGGTGTTTTTAGACGGTAAAACATGACCGCCGATGCGGTGATTGATGGTGCCGATCACCCCGCAGGTTTTCTGGGCGGCATGGATGATGGATTCCAGCACATAAGTGACCGTGGTCTTGCCGTTGGTGCCGGTAATGCCGATGGTTTGCGCTTTCGACGAAGGACGTCCATAAAAAAGCAAGGCGGCCTGCCGCAGAAACACTTTGGGGTCCTGCACATCGATGAGTGCAATCTTGTCGGCAATGCGATAATCGCCGACCTCGCGCCCGCCGCCGGTTTTCGCCACCATGGCCGCCCCGCGGGCAATGGCGTCTTTAATAAAATCCGTGCCGTTAAATGCCGGGCCGCTTAGGGCCACAAAAAGTCCGTCGGGCTGTTCTTCGCGGGAATCACAGCTGAGCATGCCCACCGGACAATCGCCATAACGCTTGTCCCAGCGGACATTGGAAATGGACCGTAATAAATCACCCAAACGCATCAATTCACCGTCCCCTGGCATTCAAATAATTCAAAGAATCTTCCACCACTTCTTTAAACACCGGCGCCGCGACCAGGCCGCCGTAATAAATCGGGCGCGGCTCATCAAAGACCACCACGCAAGCCAGGCGCGGATTATCGACAGGTGCATACCCGATAAAGGTGGCATAGAAATGGGAATGCGAGTATTTACCGCCGACCACCTTCTGCGCGGTCCCGGTCTTTCCGGCCACCCGCACGTCTTTGATCTGCGCCTTCTTGCCCGTCCCATTGTCGACCACGCCCTGTAAAATCGCGTGCAGGCGTTTGGACGTTTCCTCCGTCATGATTTTATCCAGGATTTCCGGTTTATGTTCTTCAATGATCTGGCCATGCTTGTCCCTGATGTATTTTACCACATGCGGCCGCATGTACACGCCGTTATTGGCGATCGCGGAGATCGCCCCGGCCAATTGCAGCGGCGTGACAGTCACTTCCTGGCCAATGGGCACCGCGCCGATGGAGGTTTTGGACCAGGTCTTGACCGGTTTTAAATTGCCCCGCGCCTCGCCGGGAAGGTCGATGCCGGTCTTGATGCCGAAACGGAACCGGTGGGCGTAACCGTACACCTTCGCCGGCCCCAGCCGCTGGGCCACCTTGACCGTGCCGATATTGCTGGAGCGCTCGATGACCTGCTGAAAGGTCAAATTGCCCTCCGGCTCATGGTCATGCAGGATATGGTTGGCCACCCGGTAGGCCCCGTGCCCGCAATTGATGATATCGCTTTCTTTGACCACCCCCTCCTGCAAAGCGCCGGCGGCCGTGACAATTTTAAATACCGACCCTGGTTCGTAAGTAAAAACAATGGCCCGGTTGGTCCTGTTTTCCGGCGGGCTTTTTCCAGGCTCCTCGAGGTTGTACGTGGGCCGGTTGGCAAAAGCCAGGATTTCACCCGTTTTGGGCTCCATGACAATGATGCTGGCCCCCTTGGCATGATATTTACGGTGCATTTTCTCCAGGGCCCGTTCGGCGATAAACTGGATGGTCTCATCGATGGTCAACACCAGGTCAAAACCGTCCACCGCCGGGGTGTAGTTTTTTTCCAGGAGCAATTCCCGCTGGCGCGCGTCCCGCCGGATGATGGAACTGCCTTCCTTGCCTTTTAAATAACGGTCATAATCGCGTTCCAGCCCGTCCAGGCCGGTATTGTCCATGCCGGCAAAACCGACCAAATGCGCCGCCAGAATTTTATTGGGATAAAACCGCCTGCTTTCTTTGACAAAACCGATACCGGCAAATTTATGCCGCTTGACCTGCTCATACA
>JACQQW010000090.1 GCA_016206745.1 Candidatus Omnitrophota bacterium
CGCTGCAGGTCCAGGTGGCCGGCACGGTGAACATGTGTTGTTTCGATTATGACGGCAAATTGACCTTCGGCGATTTAAAGACCCAATCATTAAAAGAAGTTTTTGAAACACAGGCTTTTAAAAAAATCCATCATTGCCACACCACGGGTGATTATAAAGGCAGCGGCCTTTTGTGCGAGAACTGCGATCAGCTCAATGCCGATAAGTCCGATGTTATGGTTTATAGTACCAAGTTTGATGATCTCCGCGAACGTGTTCGATTGACTTCGACCGCTTATAGCAAGCTTCTGTAAAAGCGGCTTTCGGCAAAAGTCCCATGAAAACACCGGCATGACTCTTCGTATTTTTATTGCCCTCTCCACATTTGCCCAGCAGGGCCCGGAGCCGTTGCGCAGGTTAGAAGCCAGCGGCATCCCTTTTGAGATCAATGCGACAGGTAAAAGACTGACTAAGCCGCAAATGATGGCAATGCTGCCAAATTTTAGCGGTGTTATAGCGGGGCTTGAGCCTTATGACCGCCAAGCCATTGAGGCATTGCCGCATTTAAAATGCATCAGCCGCTGCGGGGTGGGTCTTGACAACATCGATTTGACGGCCGTTCGGGAGAAAGGAATTGAAGTTTTCACTACGGCGGATGCAGTGGCCGCGCCGGTGGCGGAACTGACCATCGCCATGATCCTTGACCTCTTGCGCCGGTTGACGGCCCATGCGCTTTTAATGGGCGCCCAAAGATGGGAACGCCTGGGCGGTAATCTTTTGTCCGGCAAGAGAGTGGGGGTGATTGGTTTGGGAAGGACCGGGCGCAAGGTGGCGGAACTTTTAAGGAGCTGGGGCATCGAAGTGTGGGGCGCCGATGTCCGTCCGGATGAAGGGTGGGCGCGTCAAAATGGCGTGAACATTGCGCCTATGCCGCAAGTACTGACCCAAACGGATATTGTGACCCTTCACCTTTCCGTATTGGGTGAACATCCTTTTTGTTTGGGGAAAAAAGAAATCGCCAGCATGAAAAAAGGGTCTTTTTTGGTCAATGTGGCCCGGGGATCGCTCATTGATGAACACTCTTTGACCGAGGCCCTGGTTTGCGGCCATTTGGCCGGGGCCGCGTTGGATGTTTACGCCCACGAGCCCTATGCAGGGCCGCTGTGCCATCTGCCTAATGTGGTCTTAACGCCCCACATCGCCACATTCACGCAAGAGTCGCGGCTGGCCATGGAAGTGGAAGCGGTGGAAAATATCATCGGATTTTTTACAGTGTAGGAAAGTATAAACTTTCCTAACTGCTAGAAAGATCTTTCCTACACAGCAAAGAAGATGCGACGAACGTAGTGAGGAGCTTTCTTGAAAGAGGCCATTTATGAATATTTTGGTCACCGGCGCGGCAGGGATGTTGGCGGCAGAAGTCATCCCGGAATTAAAAAGAAACGGTTTTAAAGTGTTTGGCTATGATGTTAACCAGCGTCTGCCGGAGATCCAAACGCTGGATATCACAAATTTTGAACATGTGCTTAAGGCTGTTGAGGACATAAAACCCGGGTACATCTTCCATTTAGCGGCTGAAACTGATGTTGACCGCAGCGAGAAGGAGCCGGACCATGCGTTTAAGGTCAACGCCGTGGGGACGGAAAACATTGCTTTGGCCTGCCAGGAATACGGCATTAAATTAGTTTATATCAGCACCGCCGGGGTTTTTTTCGGGGACAAGCCGGAACCTTACAATGAATTCGATGCGCCCCGTCCCGCAAATATTTATGGGGTCAGTAAGCTCCAGGGAGAAATGGCTGTGCAGCGCTTATTGAGTAAATATTTTATCGTGCGTGCCGGCTGGATGGTGGGGGGATGGGAAATCGACAAAAAATTTGTGTATAAGATCGTCCAGCAGATCAAGGAAGGAAAGACGGAGTTAAGAGTGGTTGCGGATAAATTCGGCAGCCCCACTTTTACTAAAGATTTTGCCGGGAATTTAGTGGCCCTGGTGAAGACGGGCCGTTATGGCCTTTATCACATGACCAATCGCGGCAGTGCCTCGCGTTACGACATTGCTGTGAAGATCGTTGAATACATGGGCCTTAAGGCCAAGGTGACGGTGGTGCCCATTAATTCGGCGCAATTTCCATTGCCGGCGCCCAGGGCGCGTTCCGAGATGATGCATAATTATCATCTGGAACTGATTGACCTGGACCTGATGCCTTCCTGGGAAGAGTCCCTGGAAGCGTACATTAAGTTAAACAAGGACCGATGAACCAAGTCAGCGTGGTCATAGCCGCGTATAATAAAGCGGAATATACCAGGCGCACCGTCGACAGCGTTTTGGCCCAAACTTACCCCCATTTGGAAGTGATTGTGGTGGACGATGGCTCCAC
>JACQQW010000084.1 GCA_016206745.1 Candidatus Omnitrophota bacterium
ATATTTGTTCATATTTCACCTCAACTTGATGTTGCGCCTGCCGGGCCGTTAAATGTTGTCCGCAGGCGTTCCACCGCTTTTTGTTTGCCCAAAACAGCCATGGTGTCAAAAAGACCCGGGCCCACGGCCCGCCCGGTCAGCGCCACCCGCACCGGATGAACCAGGGTGCCGGCTTCCAGACCAAGCTGGGAAACCACGGCGCGAAACGCCTCTTCCGCGGCCTTGGCATTAAAATCCGCGATCTTCTCCAGACGGTCCGCCAAAAGGTTGAATTCTTTCGACAAATTTTTGGATAAATGTTCCATTTTAACCTGTTCGTCAAAATTGACCTTGGGCAAAAAAATAAAGTCCGTCCATTCCAGGAAATCGGCCAGGGTACTCATCCGGCCCTTAAATAAGTGTACAATATTTTGCAGCTGTGTGCCAGTGCCTACCTGGGGGCCGTATTTTTCTGCCACCAAAGGTTTAATTAATTCCGTCAGCCGGGCTGTGTCCATTTCTTTGATGTACTGACCATTAAGCCACTTGAGCTTGTCCATGTCGAACGCCGCGCCGGCTTTATTGATTTTCTTAATAGAAAAATTTTTGACCGCCGCGGCCAGCGCCACCTTCTCCTGGTTATTGCCCGGGGACCAGCCCAACAGCATCAAATAATTGACCACGGCCTCGGGCAAGAACCCCTGACGGCGGTAATCGGAAACCGCCACGGCCCCGGCCCGCTTGGACAAGCGCGCGCGTTCATCGTCGAGGATGAGCGGAAGGTGCGCAAACTTTGGCGGTTTAAATCCCAGGGCCTCGTAAATCACAATTTGTTTGGGCGTATTGGAAATGTGGTCTTCCCCGCGGATGACGCAGGAAATTTCCATGAGCGCGTCATCAATGACACAGGCAAAACTATACGTGGGGGACCCGTCGCTTTTCATCAAGACCTGGTCTTTGATTTCCCGGGTGTCGATGCTGATCTCGTCGCGGATAAGATCGTAAATTTTGATTATCTTCTGCGGCATGGTCAACAGCACGGCCTCGCCGTCTTTATACGCCCTGCCCTCATCCAACAATTTTTGCGCGTATTGGCGGTATAAATCAAAGCGGTCGCTTTGCTTATAAAATTCGTCCCAATCAAGGCCCAGCCAGCGCATGCTGTCTAAAATCTCATCCAGGTATTCGCTTTTAGACCGCGCCTTGTCGGTGTCCTCAATGCGCAAAATGAATTTTCCGCCCTGCGACTTGGCATACATCCAATTAAACAGCGCGGTGCGCGCGCCGCCTATGTGTAGATATCCTGTGGGAGAAGGGGCGAAACGGACCCGGATCATGGCTTGCTCTTTTTGTTTTCTAATGCAATCAGTCCATCCACGATGCCTTGCAGCCGCGCTTGCTGATGCTCTTCAAGGGGTTCAAATTGGACGGCCAGGGAAAAGAATTTCTTTATTCCTTCCTGCGGCGGTTGTTGGCAGCGCAAGACTTTGCCGAAACATTTAAACGGCTTGAGCTGGCCGGCGAATTCGATTTTTATTTCAACCTTTGTCCCAGGCAAAATTTTCTGGTTTAAATGCACAAAAAGCCCCCCCGCGCCGATATTGGCGC
Source organism: Candidatus Omnitrophota bacterium (assembly GCA_016206745.1). Taxonomy (GTDB): domain Bacteria; phylum Omnitrophota; class Gorgyraeia; order Zapsychrales; family Fredricksoniimonadaceae; genus JACQQW01. Next base: position 1,588 of record JACQQW010000084.1, read on the forward strand.
TGTTGGCAAGGATCACTTCCTGGGTCGAGTCCGCCCGCCAAAAAGTCAGGGAACACGGATAATTGACTCGAGGGTATTGGCGTTGATTATCCATCGATTAGTACACCGGCTTAAGCACTTTATATCCTTTACGGATAAATTTATTTATGGCGGCGTCCAATTTTGGTTTGTGTTTATCATTAAGGTTTTCAAACTCTATTCCGGTATCGTAAAAAGAGGGCTTAAAAGGCTCAATCGCTTTGCGTTTGACCATCCAAATCACGCGGCCGCTGGCCACGATATGGTCGACTTCATCGATCAAATCAATTTCAATGTCCACGGAGCTGAACAATTTGATCTCTTTCTTGACAATGACGCAAATGCCGCCGACACCGATATTCTCGGTGTGGGTCAAAAAAACATCGGGCGTTTGGTCCTTGGACGATACTTTGACCAAACACGGGTACACAAGGCGCGGGAACTTTCTGCGGTTCAAACCATTCCACATGCTGGGTCCTTTTGTTGGATACGTCTGATGTGCGTTGCCTTTCCGCTGGCCGCGTCGACCGTCACAACCACCCCGTGCAGCGTGGCGGCCCCCTGGGCGACCTCAAATTTATGCGGCAGGCTGGTCAAAAAACGCTGGATGATTTTTACTTTGTCCTGGCCTATCACCGAATCATACGGCCCGCTCATGCCCAAATCGGTGATATAAGCGGTGCCTCCGGACAAAACCTTCTCGTCGGCAGTTTGTATGTGCGTATGCGTGCCGAACATCAGGGATGCCCTCCCGTTGCCATAATGGCCAAGGGCAACTTTTTCGCTGGTCGTTTCCGCGTGCATATCAACAATGATCACCGGGGTCTGCGGTTTTATGTCATTGATGGCCGCATCCAGGCAACGAAACGGGCAGGTCACATTATAACGCATAAAAGTGCGGCCCAAAAGGTTTATTACGCCAACTTTGACGCCCGCGGCGGAAACGGCGATGGTCCACCCGCGTCCGGGCGCCCCGTCGGGAAAATTGGCCGGCCTAACAATGCGCGGGCTTTGGTTTAAATATTCCTTGATTTCCGCCTTGTCCCACACATGATCGCCCAAAGTAATGACATCGGCGCCGGCGGCAAAAATGTCTTGCGCCTGTTTGGGCAGGATGCCGGAACCTCCGGCCGCGTTTTCACCGTTGACGATGGTAAAATCAACCGCATATTGCGTCTTGATCAACGGTAAAATTTTGGCCAGGGCTTCACGCCCTGGCCGGCCGACAATATCACCTATGCAAAGAATGTTCATTTCGCGTATTCCACCGCCCGGGTCTCCCGCACCACCATGACCTTGATGTGGCCGGGATACTCCATCTCTTCTTCGATTTTCTTGCGGATGTCCCGCGCCATCATCACCGCCTCGTCGTCATTGACCTTGTCCGGCATGACCATGATGCGGATTTCCCTGCCCGCTTGCAGGGCATAGGACTTTTCTACCCCCTTAAACGAATTGGAGATCTTTTCCAAATTCTCCAAACGCTTGACATATGTTTCCATGGACTCGGCCCGGGCCCCTGGACGCGCCGCACTGATGGCGTCCGCCGCGGAGACCAAAATCCCGTACACCGTGTTCATTTCCACCTCGCCGTGGTGGCTTTCGACCGCATAGGCGACTTCTTCGACTTCGCCGTATTTACGGCATAGCCTGGCGCCTACGATGGCGTGGGTCCCTTCTTCCACATCGGAAGAAACCACTTTGCCGATGTCATGCAAAAGCCCGGAGCGCTTGGCGATCTTCACGTCCGCGCCCAGCTGATACGCCATAATGCCCATTAGTTTGGCCACTTCGATGGAATGGTTAAGGCCGTTTTGACCAAAAGAAGTCCTGTAACGCAACCGCCCGACGAGCTTGATAAGCTCAGGATGCATCCCGTGCATGCCCAACTCCATCGCGGCACGCTCTCCCTCTTCCTTCATTTTCTTTTCCAAATCGGCCTTGGCCTTTTCCACCACTTCTTCAATGCGCCCGGGATGGATGCGCCCGTCCACAATCAATTGCTCCAGGGCCATGCGGGCAATTTCCCGCCGTACCATGTCAAACCCGGAAATGGTCACCGCCTCCGGGGTATCATCGATAATGATGTCCACACCGGTGGCCTGCTCCAGGGCGCGGATATTGCGCCCTTCGCGGCCGATGATGCGGCCTTTCATTTCATCGGAAGGAAGGGGCACCACCGAAATCGTGGTTTCCGCCGTATGGTCGGAGGCGCAACGCTGGATCGCGGTGCTGATCACCTCGCGGGCTTTCTTGTCCGCGCTGTCCTTGACCTCCTCATTGATTTGGCGGATGCGGGCGGCCTTTTCCGACAAAAGGTCTTCTTCCACGCGGGCCAGCAGGACCTTGCGCGCCTCTTCCTGGGACAAATTAGCGATCGTTTGCAAACGGCTTTTTTCTTCCGCCCGCAATTTATCCAGCTCTTCCCCTTTTTCTTTATTTTTTGCCTCTCCATCACGCAAAGCTTCCAGGCGGACCGCCAGGTCTTTTTCTTTCTTTTCCAGTAAATCCACCCGCTTGTCCAGGTTTTCTTCCCGCTGGACGATGCGTTTTTCCGCGCTGTTTAATTCTTCCCTGCGGTCTTTGGTTTGGTTCTCAAAATCATGGCGCATTTTGATCAAAAGGTCTTTGGCCTGCAGTTCCGCCTCTTTGCGAATGGTCTCTGCCTCCCTTTTGGCCAGATCACGGATTTCCGCCGCGCCTTTTTGGGCTTCCTGAGTGCGCTTCCCGCCCAAAAAACGGTTTAAAAAAAAGCCAAAAATAACACAGCCTATGCCTAAAAAAATGGCAAGCAGGGCCTGGCCTAAAATAGTGCTGTTTTCCATGGAAGTCTCCCATTATTAATGGGCGGGAAGGACTAACCGGCGATGACGAAATCGAGAGGAACGTCATGTTCCTCAACGGGAAGGCAATCAACTATTTGAAAATCAAAGGCGACCCCAATGGTCACGGCCGAATCTGCCAGACGGCTAAGAAAACGGTCATAATAACCGGCCCCCCGCCCCAGCCGGTTGTAGGCCCTGTCAAATGCCAGGCCCGGCACAACCACCGCATCGATGGAACTTAAATCGACAATTTTGGAAGGGTCCAAACGCGGTTGACGGACGCCGTATGGTCCGTCCTGCAGGTCATTGATGGAATCGGTTAAAATCGGAATCATTTTCCTTTGATCGCGCACAAGAACCGGTAAGGCGACGTTTTTTTGTAGTTGTTTTGCCTGTTCAATCATCGCGAAGCTATCCACTTCGCCCGGCAAAGAAGCGTAAAAAAGGACGGTTTTTGCCCTTTGGAACGCCGGCAAAATAAATAATTGCCCGGCAATCCCACGGCTTTTCATGGACCGCTCCCGGCTTCCTTGCTTCTTTAAAAGTCCTAAAAAATGTTCTCTGAAAGAGCCTTTATCATTCATGAACGGCGCCTATATTATCACTTTTCTTTTAGCTTGTCCATGCGTTCTTTGATTTTGGCCTCGTAGCCCTGCATGGTTGGTTTGTAATACTGGGCCTCATGAGGCATGTATTCCTGGGGGACATAGTGGCCTGGGTAATCATGGGCATATTTATACCCCTGGCCGCGGCCTAGTTTTGCGGCACCCTTATAATGACTGTCTTTTAAATGGTCGGGCACCGGCTGCAGGCGTTTTTCTTTGACATCGGCCAATGCGGCATCAATGCCTAAATACACCGCATTCGATTTGGGGGCGCAGGCCACATACACTGCGGCCTGGGCCAAAATAATGCGCGCCTCGGGCAATCCGATGAATTCCGTGGCCTGCGCCGCAGCATTGACCAACACCAAGGCATTGGGGTCGGCATTGCCCACATCTTCACTAGCGCAAATGACAATGCGCCGGGCGATAAACCGCGGGTCTTCCCCCGCGTAAATCATTTTGGCCATCCAATACAGCGCCGCGTCCGGATCAGAGCCGCGCATGGATTTGATAAAAGCGGAGGCCGTGTCATAATGCGCGTCGCCGTCCGCGTCATAATTGACCATCTTTTTTTGAATGCTTTCCTGGGCCACACTCACATCCAGCCGCACAATCCCTTGGGCATCTTTTGGGGTGGTCAATACCGCCACTTCCAAAGCATTCAAG
>JACQQW010000024.1 GCA_016206745.1 Candidatus Omnitrophota bacterium
AAAAAATCCACCGCCTTATACGGAAAACTGCGTTTGGAGACCCCGCCGTATTCACTCTTGCGTTCATACGTGTCAAAATCAAAATAGCCGCGGTCGGTCAATTTCAGGCCATAATCAAGCATCCAAAAAATCAATGCGCATTTGGCCAACACCCCGGTTATATACTTGAATTTAGAAGACGAAAAACGAAACGGCATGATGGCATCAAGGCTGACCGTCATGCTGTTGACCAAAATCACCAGATAAGCGGCGCAGGCAAAAAAGACCATGTTACGGATGGCCGCCAGGGAAAACAATAAAAATACCAGCCAAACAAAAAACACGCTGATGTCCAGCCGGCGGCGATTAAAGAAAAAGCTCAAAAAAGACATTAAAATGAGGATTTTATAATGGATGTTTCCCGAATTAAGGACCCCTCCGGTAAACGGCCGCTGAAGCTCATAAATATGCTCGAAAAATATCTTGGACTCCCCTGCGCTTTGAAATAAGACCTTAAAAGGGTAAATGGCCCCGGCAAAAGTGAGCGGATTGACCAGGCACAAGCCCAAGACCACCCATAAAATCTTTTTAAGATGGCGGTATTCTTCATCGGTAAGCCTGCCCGTAGAATTCCATTCATAAGGCAAGGGCAGGCGGCGTTTAATAAGCTCTGACAGCACGGCGATCGCCGCTAAAATCGGACCGAAAATAAAAAAACCGTGCATGTTCACCCATAGGACCTGAACCAGACCCAAGACCCACACCGACCAGCGCTTATGAATGTGCACGGACAAAATGGACATAAAAAGCGCGAAAAACAACAGGCTGAAAATGTCCGGTCGTATGGTAAAACGGCCTTGATAAATCAGCAGGACCAGCAGCAGGGTAAAAACCATGAGCCATTGCCGGTCCCGGTGGTAAGAAATAAACAGCAGGACAAAAAAGGTCAGGCACACCACCACCATCTGCATGGTGATAAGCCCGTCAAAACCCCAGAGGTGATGGATGCCGTAAACAATGACCTGAAAAAGCCATTCGTGGTTGACCCAGGGTTTGCCGGCGATGGAACAGGAAAGCACGTCATGGTCAGGGACGGTCTTATGCCCGACGATATATTCGCCGGTCTTGATGTGCAGCCATAGATCCAGGTCTTTGATTTCAAGGTTAGTGGAGAAGGCGGTCAAAGCGAATAAAACAGTGATGGCCGCCAATCCGGCGATATAACTCAGCGTTCTCCAGAAGAAATCACTCATAATATCTTCTCTCCCCCTCTTTTTTCTAAAGAGGGGGTTGGGGGGAGTTAAGATACCGTATAGTTTAACGCCGCGCTCAACAGTTGACGCGTATAGGGGTGCTGCGGCCGCGCGAAAATACCGCGGGTGTCCCCTGTTTCCACGATTTTACCATCGCACATCACCGCTATTGTATCACTAAAATTCTTGACCACGCGCAGATTATGGGAAATAAAAATGTAGGTCAGCCCTAATCTCAATTTCAGGACGGACAAAAGGTCTACAATTTGTTTTTGCACCAGCACATCCAGGGCGGAGGTCGGCTCGTCCAGCACCAGGACCAACGGTTGGGCCAGCAAGGCCCGGGCAATGGCGATGCGCTGGCGCTGGCCGCCGCTGAATTCATGCGGGAAACGGTCCATGACAAAAGGTTCAAGCCCCACAGACACCAGCGCTTCACGGATGCGCTCTTCTTTCTGGCGGGCAGACATGTCCCTTTGCGTGTGCAGTGCTTCCGCTAAAATGGAACGCACCGGATACAGAGGATCCAAGCTGTTATAAGGGTCCTGGAACACCATTTGCACTTTGGCGGCCGCAACAATTGTCCCCTCATCGGGACGCATTAACCCGACGATCATTTTAGCCAGGGTGGTCTTGCCGCAGCCGCTTTCCCCCACAATGCTCAAAGTCTCCCCCCGGCGCACGGACAAGCTAACACCATCCACCGCGCGCACAGGACCAAAGGATTTTGTGATATTCTTAATTTCAATCATCAATACGCCTCAATCAAGGCCCTGGTATACGCATGCTTTGGCGCGCGCAGAATGTCCGCAGTCTTGCCCGACTCAACGATCTTTCCGTCGGTCATGACGGCGATTGTGTCCGCCAGATGGCTGACCATCCCCAAATCATGCGTGATCAAAAGGACGGTCATGCCGCGTTCCTGGTTGAGTTTGCGCAAAAGCCGCATGATTTTGGCCTGTACCGTCACATCGAGACTGCTGGTGGGTTCGTCCGCGATCACAAGCTCCGGGCCGCACACCATGGCCTGGGCGATCATGGCCCGCTGGCGCAGGCCGCCGCTTAATTGATGCGGGTAACTGCGAAAAATGCGCGCCGGGTCATCAAGTTCGACGCTGCGCAAAGTTTCCATGACATGATCATGCCGCGTCTTATCCACCCCTCCCCTAGCCCCTCCCTGCAC
>JACQQW010000099.1 GCA_016206745.1 Candidatus Omnitrophota bacterium
AGCTTGTCCGGGCCAAACAGCTTCTGTTTACGGATGTTTCCGACGCCTTTTATTTGCTCAAAAGCCATCAAGAAGATTTCAGCGCCCTGCAGGACATCGGCAAAGCTTTACAGGAACGCATCACCGAGCTGAAAAGGCGCGAGTCTTTGGGGCGTTCACGGCCCAGTGAAGTGGCCAGCACCGAGGTGAAGCTGTATCAAAATGAGGCGGAAATGGAATCCGTAAGCAGCCAGCGGGATGTGGCCCGTGAGTTGCTGGAATTCTTAATCGGCAAGCCGATTGTTTCCATCGCGGGGGGGGATATTGCCGACGGGTTTGGCCCCCGCGAGGACTACCTTGCCAAAGCGGATTTAAGGCCGGATGCGCAGGCGGCGAGGGAAGCATTGACCGTTGCCCAGAAGAAAATCGCGATTGCCCGCGCGGGCTATTTCCCTGCCGTGGACATTGTTGGTAACAGTTATATCAAACGGGCACAGTCTTTTAGCAGTGGCAATTGGGACATAAGTTTAAATATTACAGTGCCTATTTTTAACGGCACGCAAACAGCCGGGGCGGTCAAGGAAGCCAGGGCCTTGGCCCAAGAAGCGCGGTTGCGTTTAAACCAAACCCGGCGCCAGGCCGGACTAGATATAGAAAATGCCCACACTCGATTGAGTGCCTATCAAAAGCAAGGCGATGCCTATAAGAAAGCACTGTCCGCGGCCCAAAAAAATTATGAGTTACAGATGGCGGATTACCGCAATAATTTGGTCAATAACCTGGATGTGCTGCAGGCCCTGGAAGACATGCAAGACGCGCGCCGCAAGTACATTTCAATCAAGAACCAGGCCCAGCGGTTGTATTGGGCCCTTAAGGTAGCGACGGGAGACATCGACGATGACGCTTTCTGATCTGTCCATTAAACGCCCAGTCTTTGCCTGGATGTGCATGGCCGCCCTTATTGTCTTTGGGGCCATCGGGTTTAAAAGCATGGGGGTCAGCCAATTGCCGGACGTTGAATTTCCGGTGGTGTCCGTCAATTTGACCTGGCCCGGGGCGGCGCCGGAAGTCATGGAAGCGGAGGTGGTGGACGTCATTGAGCAGGCGGTCATGTCCATTGCCGGGGTCCGGGACATTTCATCGTCGGTGACCAATGGCCAGGCCTCTATCACCATTGAGCTGCAAATAGACCGCAATGTGGATTTCGCACTCCAGGAGATCCAGACCAAAATTGCCCAGGCCCAGCGGCTTTTGCCCAAAGACATTGACCCGCCCATTGTCACCAAGTCCAATCCGGCCCAGCAGCCGATCACCTGGTTTGCCCTGCAGGGGCAACAGCCGGTACGGGAGCTGATGCAATATGTGCAGGACCATTTGAAGGACAAGTTTGCCACGGTCAGCGGCGTGGGGGACGTGGCGCTGGGCGGATTTGTGCCGCCTAATTTGCGGGTTTGGCTGGATGCGGATAAATTGGCCAGTTATGAGTTGACGGCCGATGACGTGATCAAGGCCATTGAGGAGCAGCATTCTGAATTGCCAGCAGGCCGCATTGAAACACCTGCCATTGAACAAAATGTCCGCGCCATGGGCGAGGCCAGGACCGTGGAAGAGTTTGGGAACATTGCCGTCCCTAAAAGAAACGGGCAACCCATATATAAACCCATTTATCTTAAAGACGTGGCGGACATTGAAGACGGGCTGGACGATGTGCGCCGCATTTCCCGCAGCGACGGAAAGCCGGCCATCGGCCTGGGGATCCGCAAGCAAATCGGCTCCAATGAGGTGGAGGTCAGCAAAGGAGTCATCAAGAAATTCCAGGAAGTCCGCAAACAATTGCCCAAAGGCATGGAATTAAACCAGGTCATCAACCGCACCAAATTCATCGAAGATTCCATCCATGAACTGGTCTTTACGCTCCTGCTCTCCGCCCTGGTGACATCATTGGTATGCTGGATTTTCTTAGGTTCCTGGACAGCAACGCTAAACATTTTATTGGCCATCCCCACTTCTATTATAGGGACATTCATTGTCATTAATTTCCTGGGATTCACCTTGAACACTTTTACGGTCCTTGGCCTGTCATTGGCCATCGGCATTGTGGTGGATGATTCCATCATGGTCCTGGAAAATATCGTCCGCTACCGGGAACGCGGCAAAGGCCGGCTGGAGGCGGCCCAGGAAGGGGCGCGGCAAATTACGTTTGCCGCCCTGGCGGCCACCATGGCCATCATCGCCATTTTTTTGCCCGTGGCGTTTATGTCCGGGATCGTGGGAAAGTTTTTCTATCAGTTCGGCATGACCATTTCCGTGGCGGTGGCTTTGTCGCTGCTGGAGGCCTTGATGCTGACGCCCATGCGCTGCGCGCAGTTTTTGCAGACCGGCGAGCGCCGCAGCAGGTTTGGCAAGGCCGTAGAAAATGTTTTTCACCGTCTGGCCGCTGGTTACCGCGGGGCGCTGCAATGGGCCTTGAGTCACAGGGCCTTGGTCATCTGGGGATCGTTGGTGTTTTTTGTCCTGTCGCTGGGATTTTCTAAATTTTTGCGCAAAGAATTCCTCCCTCCCCAGGACCAAAGCATGTTCGTCTGCAATGTGCGCACTCCGGTGGGCTCGTCTATCAATTATACGAATGAGCGTTTTAAGGAAATAGAGAAATTCATTTTAAGCCGGCCGGAATTAAACCATTATTTTGCCGCGGTGGGCGGTTTTCAAGGCGGGCAGGCCAATGGCGGCAATATCTTTGTCACCTTTAAGCCGCCGCGACAGCGGCCTATTGTCGCGCCCAATAAACGTCCGCTGAACCAGGCGCAACTCATGGCCTTGTTCCGTAAAGAGCTCAACAAGATCCCGAATGTTAAAGTTTTTATCCAGGACTTGTCCCTCAGCGGGTTTTCCGCCAAACGCGGTTTTCCCATTGAAATGTCCATTCAGGGTCCGGATTGGGAAAAGCTTTGGCAATATGCCAAGGACATCCGGGACCGGATGTCCCAAACCAAACTGATGGTGGACGTGGACACCGATTATTTGGAAGGGGCCTCGGAAATCGATGTGGTGCCGGACCGCATCAAAGCGGCCGAGCGCGGGGTCAGTATTCAAACCATTAATGAAACCATCAATGCTTTAATCGGGGGCCGGCAAATCTCCAAATACACCCATAATGATAAACGCTATGACGTGAAAGTGCGGTTAAAACCGGCCCAGAGAACAAAGGCACAGGACATTACTCAATTGCGGGTGTGGAACAACCGCGGGGAATTGGTATTGCTTAAAGATTTGGTCACCATCAAAGAAAAACCGACCGCCATGAACATCACCCGACGGGGGCGTGAACGGGCCATTACCGTTTTTGCCAATGTGGCCCCGGGCCAAAGTGAAGCGGATGTGGCGGCCCAGGCCAAGAACATTGCCAAGGCCGTCCTGCCCGACGGGTACCAGGCGCTATTTACCGGCATCACCCAAGCTTCCCAGGAATCCAATAAGAGCCTGGTGTTTGTATTTATCCTGGGGATTTTTGTGGCATACATGGTGCTGGCCTCCCAATTTAACAACTATGCGCATCCCCTGACGGTGTTGGTGGCCCTGCCGTTTAGCATTTCCGGCGCTTTGATCGCGCTGTGGGTGGGGGGGCAATCATTGAATTTATACAGCCTGATCGGCCTGATCCTGCTCATGGGGATTGTCAAAAAGAACTCCATTTTGCTGGTCGAATTCACCAATCAAATGCGCGAACAGGGCATGGCCGTGCGGGAAGCCCTGGTGGAAGCCTGCCCGGTGCGCCTGCGTCCCATTTTAATGACATCACTGGCCACCATCGCCGCGGCCATCCCGCCGGCCTTGGCCATCGGCCCCGGCGCCGAAGTGCGCATTCCCATGTCCATTGCCGTCATCGGCGGCGTGATTGTGTCCACTTTTTTTACCCTGTTTGTCGTGCCCTGCGCCTACAGCCTGTTTGCCCGGATGGAGCGCAAGAAAATTTAGGCATCGTTCAATCCCATAATTCATTTTTGACAGCATCGTTTTTGTATGCTATATTTTGATAGCAAGCGATAACATATCTTCGACAGCTTATTTAGGAGGAACATATGAGAATTATTTCAAAACAGGTGCTTCTGGGAGCCAGAGTTTCCAGCGGCCTCAAGCAGAAATTGTCGAAATACTGTGAGACCAAAGGTGTACGCATGAATTTCTTTGTGGCCCAGGCCATCGAAGAAAAGTTGGAGGAAATGGCCCAGGACCAGTTGGACATCAAAATCGTCCAAAAGAGGTTAAAGTCCGCGCAATTTGTGACCCACAATGAACTGCAATCCTATTTGCATAATCGCGGCATCAAACAATGACATTTGACTTTGAATATGAAAAGCGGTTTTTCAAGGATTTGGATAAGATTTCCAATGCTGACGTCGAACGTATTGTTTCCGCCGTCAAAAACCTCGCCCATGACCCAACGCCTAAAGATTGCAAGAAATTGAAAGCAGGGCTGGATATATTTAGAATCCGGCAGGGAGATTATCGGGTCATTTATGAAATTGACCATGCCAATAAGAAAGTGCGCATATTATGCGCTCGACACCGGAAAGACGCTTATAAAAACATTCCTTGACCAAATGGGTTATATAAATATGCTGGCGTAGCTCAGTTAGCAGAGCAGCTGTTTCGTAAACAGCAGGCCGGGGGTGCAATTCCTCTCGCCAGCTTTCTAGAATTTTTTTTGCCGGCAGGCTTGTTTTTTGTCTCCCACGTGTTATACTTTCCCTATGTGGTTGTGGATACTCCCTGTTTTATTTATTATCAACAGCATCCCTGTCCTGGCGAATTCTTCCCGTGAGGAACTCATTGCCCGGCAAATGGACTGTGTAGACCGGGCACGGGAAACTCAAAGCGTCGGATGGGAAGATGTTTGTTACATGGGCGCGCGCAATGAGCACATGCAGGCGGTCAATGACCAGCTTGATGATATTGAAAAACCGCAAAGAGCGGCCAATGCCTCCTATAATAGTTTTGAAGAAATCCCCGAATTTACCAAACAGAATTTAGACCCCCGGCACAAGCACACTATAGATGTCGGTGTGGAGCCGTATTATTATTACTACAAAGAACCGGACATTCCCATTAAAAATCGCGGTCCTATGCTGGGTTATTATGCCAAATATACTTATCGTCCCCCGGACGATAATATTTTAAACAATGTTGTTCTTAATACTTATGCGGTTGAAGGCCGGTTTGCCTCGTCCGATAAAATAAATTACAAAGGTTCCGGGGTGGATAAAGGCATAACCGATATTAATTATGAATTCAGGGGTTTAGTGGGCAAGGATTATTTGCTGGGAGACAAATCTTTAATAACCCCGTATTTTGGTTTTGGTTACCGGTACCTGTTGGACAAAGGCAATGGCCGCCTGACCTCCACCAATAATTATGGGTATGACCGGCATTCCAACTATTATTATATCCCCCTTGGGTTTAATGCCGCAATCCCTAACGGCTTATGGACCAGCGCCATTAACCTTGAATACGATATTTTCATCCAGGGCCTGCAGGTCAGCGATCTTAGCGCCAGTAAAATATTTAACCCGGGGGTTGATAATCCGAATATCCATAATGTTCAAACCGAGGGTTTTGGGGCCAGGGCTTCCTTAAAACTTATGTATGCGGCCCCGCGATTCAATTTTTATATTGAACCATTTATCCGGTATTGGAACATCGACGATTCACATACAACGCGGGCCACGGTCGACGGCTCGGCAGGCACCTTTCTTGAACCCCAAAATTTTACCTCCGAAATTGGTTCCAAATTCGGCCTGCAGTTTTAATGCCCGTGATATAATGCGGCCATGGTCCTAAAGGCTTTTCTTCTTTTTAGCCTGACGTTCACTGCCTATTCGTTCATGTTGTCCTCGCCGTTTAAGACCATGGACGACCAGTACTCCATCGTCGGGAATTCCTTGATCAAAGACCCTTCCCAATGGCCCCGGTTGTTCAGCCAAGGCTATTTCAGGGACCGCACCTATTACCGGCCGCTGGCGAACCTGACCTTTATGGCCGAGTATAAATTTTTTGGGCTCGATTCATTCTTTTATAATCTCGACAATCTGTTCCTTCATATCATAAATGTGTTTTTAGTCTGGGCATTGGCCAATTGTTTAATGCGAACTCCCCCCAGCCCCCTCTTTGAATTAAAGAGGGGGAGCGTCCCCCCTCTTTTTTTTAAAGAGGGGGTTAGGGGGAGTTGGGAAGTTGGCTTCTGGACGGCCTTGCTGTTTGCCATCCACCCCATCCAATGGGAGGCGGTGGCCAATATTTCCGGACGGGCCATTCTTTTAAGCACTATGTTTTCTTTGATCAGTTTTGTCGCGTATTTAAAACAACGTTGGGTCATCGCTTTATTAAGTTTTGCCGCGGCTTTGCTGTGCAAGGAAAGTGCCGCCATTTTGCCGGGGGTGTTTTTTATACATGCTTTGATTTACCACCGGGACCTTCGCTGGGTGTGGGCCTATGGCGCGGTGCTGGCCGGGTATATTTTTTTGCGGCATCATTTGGGTATTACGGAATTTTATCCCTGGAGGAATTGGCATGAGCATGCCATGGGCATTTTGACGTTCCTGCGTTCCATCATCACCCACGCGCGCTCCCTGGCCTTGCCCACTGACCTGCATTTTGACCGTTCCCTGAAACTTTTTACCGGCGCTTTTGAAGCAGGGGCTTTGATGACCATTTTTATTTGGTCGGTGGTTTTGGCCTGGCTGGGCATCGCCCGCAAAAAAATGACCGGCTTGCAATGGTTTACCATCGGATGGTTTTTTTTGTCCCTGTTGCCGGTGTCTCAAATCGTGTCCACCATTGGAGTGGCGCCCGGATACATTTCCACGGCGGAACATTTTTTATATTTGGCCTGCGTGCCGGTCTTTATCGCCGCTGTCCAGTATGTGTTAAGCCTGCGCGCGGCGGCGGTTAAAATGGCCGCCCTGGGTTTTTTGGGGTTCTGTTTCTTGACCACAGTCGAACAAAATATTTATGCCCAGAATGAACTGGCCATGATGGAGCGTTCCTTGCGCATCCAGCCGCACAATTCCCGCCTGCACGCATCGGCAGGCCTGATTTATGCCCTGGCAGAAAAGTTCCCTGAGGCGGAAGTCCATTTCCGCGCCGCAGTGGCGGATGATCCATTTAATGCGAGGCACACCATTTCTTTGGGTAAGTCCATTTGCGACCAGGGGCGTATCCAAGAATGCCTGGACATTTATAATGGAATCAAAGACCCCGGCAATTTCGCGGAATTATTGAAAAGCAACAGGGCCCTGGCCCAAAAGTTGTTGAAGAAAGACCCATGATTGCATTCTTAAAAAACAAAGACAATTGGCCGTTCCTGCGTTTTTGGCTGGCCCAATTGATTTCCCAATTCGGCGACCGGGTGCATCAAATGGCATTGGTCGGCCTGATCGCCATGCGCCATCCGGGGTCTTCTTTTGAGCTGGCCAAGCTCCTGGCTTTTACCATTGTCCCGGTCTTTATCATCGGCCCCATTGCCGGCGTTTATGTGGACCGCTGGGAGCGCCGCACCACGCTTTTTATCTGTGATTTTGTCCGCGGGATTTTAGTGTTGGCAATCGCGTTTTACGTAATGGACCTGCCGTCGATATTGCCGGTTTACGCGCTGGTGTTCATCATTTTTGCCTTCAGCCGTTTTTATGTGCCCGCCAAAATGTCTTTTATCCCGGAAATGGTCAAGGAAGAGGACCTGCACATCGCCAATTCCCTGGTCACAGTGACGGGCATGATCGCTTTGGTTTTAGGGGCCTTGTTTGGAGGCCTGATCGTCGAGCGCGCCGGCCCGCGCGGGGGATTTGTTTGGGACGCGGCAACGTTTTTCTTTTCCGGCCTGCTGGTGTTTTCCATTCCGCGGCTTAAAAAATGGTACCGGGAACGACCCGGGGCCTTGACCGCCGGCCGCGCCATGCTGGCGGCGCACAAGACGGTGTGGGCGGAAATCGTTGAGGGGATCGATTATATCCGCAGCCAAAAAGAGATCCGTTTTATTTTCATCATGATGTCGGTCTTGTTTGCCGCGGCCGGCGCGGTATATGTCGTGATCATTGTTTTTATCCAGCAGGCTTTAAACAGCGTGACTAAGGACCTCGGGTTTTTGGCCGTGCCTTTAGGCGCCGGCCTTTTTCTGGGCAGTTTGGCGTACGGCAAATGTGGGGACAGAATTTCCAAATGGAAGACCATGTTCTGGTCCCTGATTTTAGGGGGGGGCCTGGTGGCCTGTTTCGCCGCCGCAGTGCACACGACCCATAGCCGGGGCCTGGCCGCCGGCCTGGCATTCGTGCTGGGGTTTGTCGTTGGTCCCGTCGTGATCGCGTCTAATACCGTGGTGCACACGGTTTGCGCCGCGCACATGAGCGGCAAAGTGTTCAGCGCCCTGGAATTTGTCATGCATCTGGCTTTTTTAATGGCGATGCTGGCTAGTTCTTACGCGGCGGAATTTGTCAGCCGCGCGTGGATTTTAATGGGAGTGGGTGTTATATTCTTAGGTGTGGGGGTCATTGGATTGTTAAATAGTAGGGGCGAACGGCCGTTCGCCCCTATAAATATGGGAAAATAATATGAATTTCGCTGTTTTCGCGTCCGGCCATGGCGGCAATTTACAGGCGATCATCAATGCCGTCAAAAACAAAAAGATAAGGGCGGATTTAAAGCTCGTGTTTAGCGATAAATCCGGCGCCTTCGCCCTTCAACGCGCCGAAAAGGCGGGAATTCCCGCGCTGTGCCTGAACCCCAAAGACTATGCGTCGCGCGAGGATTTTGACCGCGCGGTGCTGGCGCGGTTAAAAGAACACCGCATTGATTTTATAGCGCTGGCCGGGTATATGCGTTTGCTCAGCGGCCATTTTATCCGTCAATATTCCGGCCGTATCCTCAATGTCCACCCGGCCCTGCTCCCGGCGTTTAAGGGAACGCGGGGCATCCGGGACGCCTTTGACTATGGCGTTAAAGTCACGGGGGTGACTGTGCATTTTGTCACCGGGGAAATGGATGCCGGGGCTATTGTCGCGCAGGAAGCGTTTAAGGTCGGCCCCAAGGACACCCTGGAGTCTTTGGAACGAAAAATCCACGCCCTCGAGCACCGTTTTTATCCCAAGGCCATTGATTTATTCGTTCGCGGCAAATTGAAAACCGCCGGACGTAAAGTCATTGTTCTTCGTTAAGCTGGACTTCCCCATTGTCGAAACGGATATGGATGAGTTTGCCCTGGGACGGGATTTTGGGGGAGGAAAAGTCGGTGTCATCCCCGAACTGGGCCAGCTGGTTTCGTTCGAAGACGAATTCCTTTTGCAGCCGCAAATTGTGCAACCGCGCGGTTGAAAACTTTTCAAAATGATAATAGCGCGCGGTGTCCGCGATGATACCGGTGATGGTTTTGTCGTAATCATCCGGCGGCTCAAAGTCGCTGCGCGTGAATTTGAAGTTGATCCGGTTGATGATTTGCTTGGCCAGGAATTCCGGCAGGGCGACGTCTTTATATTGCAGATGGGACCCGGTTTCATCGCCGATCATGGATTGCCCGCCCTTAGTGTCGGCCAAAAACCGCTTCATGTACTCTTCATAGGGCAGGTCCCCGGACATATAGCGTTTAAAGTCTTCCAAAGACAATGTGGCCTTGGTTTCAATCCCTTTTTTGATGTCGGTGATGACGATCACGACAAACTTCACGTCCGCTTCGCCGGCCTTAGGCTTGGCATTGAAAAACACGTCGCTGATGGCGGTGAATAAATTGTTTTGCGCTTTGACGTAATTGTCCGTGTAGGAACTGCTGTAGCCGTAATCTTCCGCCTTGACTTTTTTACGGGTGACGATGTCGTATTCAAAAAAGAAATTCCCGTCTTTGAAATTCCCGTCCAAATATTGCACCGTGAATTTGGATGGTTTTTTATGGGCCTCCCCGGAGTTTTCTTTCTGCGCCTCATAATCGAAAATCGGGTCTTTCACGGGCAGGTAAATCCATAAGGTGCTCCCCGCCATGCGGGTGATGACGTGCAGGTCGAAGTCTTCCCGGCATTTCTGTTCGAATTTTTTCTGTGCTGCGGTCATGGACATGAGGACCGGCGCGGGTTTTTCGCCGCCGCAGCCTGCCATGGTCAGCAAAAAGAAAAAAGAAAGAACCAGGCGTTTAAACGACGTGGAAGCGCGGGGGGCGTTTAAGTCCGAATTTATCAAAAATAGCTTCAATTTCGTCATATTCCAGTTCGCCTTTTTTCAAGAGCTCTTGGGCGAAATATTCCAGGAGGTCTTTTTTTTCAGTCAAAATCGCGGCCACTTCTTTTAGGCAGGTTTGCAGGATGTCCTGCATGTCGGCATCTAAGGTCTCTTTGGTTTTCTCCGAAATAAAAGGCTGCCCATAAGCAGTGTTCATAGTGTGGAAATCACCAAGGAGGCCGCTTTTTCCCATACCTAAAGACCAGACCATGTGATGCGCCACCGACATGGCTTGCCCAAAGTCCGACCCCCGGGAACCACCGACACCGCTGGAGGTTGTGCCGAATTTGATCCGTTCCGCCGCGTAGGCGCCCAAACTGACCTTGATGTCGGCCATGAGCTGGTCTTTATCGGAGGTGTATTTCTCTTCAGATGGGCGGGAGTACACATATCCCAAAGACCCTTTGCGGGGGATGATGGTGGCTTTAATGACATCTTCATCGGTGCGCAACAGGTATCCGATAATGGCATGGCCTGCTTCATGGTAAGAGGTCCATTTCTTTTCTTCGTCGGTGATGACCAAATTTGATTTCAGGCCAAAACTGATGCGGTCATAGGCCTCGGAAAGGTCTTTAAGCGCGATCTTTTCATTTTTATTGCGCGCGGCGATGAGCCCGGCTTCGCGCACCATGTTTTCTATGTCCGCCGGCGAGAAACGCACGGTGCGCGCCGCCAGCATGCTGGTGTCGATGCCTTCGTCGAATTTGACCTTGACTTCAGCGCTGACCCGGCTTTTATGGCTGAAACGGGCCTCAATGATCAGGCGCTTTAATCTTTTGCCGGCCATTTCATATTTGAGTTTATGCAGTTCTTCGACCGTAAACTCGAAAAGTTCTTTTCCATACCTGGTTTTCACGGCCGATGACGATTTTTGCAATTCATCGGACAATTGATCCTTTTCAGCGTTCTGGGGGATCAGTTGGAACGGGACAATGGTTTCGTTCAGCCAGTCCAAAGCATCGTGCGCGGTATCAAAAGACAATGCTTCCGCCGGCTGGGAAGCGCTGAGGACGGCGTTGCATAATTTCTCGATGGATTTCTTTTTGTCTTTTTCTGAGGCCCCCGGGAATTCGTCCGTGGAAAATCCCAGGAAGCCGGAGAGGTAAAAATCGAACATTTGTTTGCGTTCTTTAAGATTGGGGTAGGTGACATGGATTTTACGGTCAAAACGCCCTGCGCGCATGATGGCGGGGTCAAGGTCTTCTTCGCTGACGTTGGTGGCGGCGATGACCACGATATTGTTTTCTTTTTGCCGCAAGCCGTCCATTTCCGTGAGGAATTGATTGACGGTGGCATTGTGGTCCATGGCCCCCCCAAAGCCCTTGTCCGCCTGGCGCGGCCGGGCGAAAGAATCGATTTCGTCGATGAAAATGATGCACCCGCCTTCCATGGCTGCTAGGGCGCGGGCCTGCTTAAAGAGGGACTTCATGCGGGCAGTGCCCACGCCGATGAACATCCCGACAAAATCACTGCCCGTGGCCGGTATAAACGGCAGGCCGCACTCGGTGGCGATGGCCTTGGCCAAATAAGTCTTGCCGCAGCCCGGAGGCCCCATCATCATGGTCCCCTTGACTATTTTGCCGCCGATGGACCTAAGCAAATGCCGGTCTTTAAGCAGTTTAACAATTTCCCACGCTTCTTTTTTAGCGCCTTCCATGCCGATGACTTCATGCCATTTCACGTTGACTTTTGCCGGCGTGAGCTTATTTTTACTGGCTCCTGCCATGCCGCCCGACATGAGCCAGTAATAAAACCCGAAAGACAATGGCACCTGGATTAAGGTGACAAAAATAAACATGATGAGGCTTTGGCCCATTTGAGCGGAGAGATTGCGACGGGAAAAGGATTCCAATTGTTCATAATTGGTGTTTGAAACAACCATGAACTGGATCATCC
>JACQQW010000004.1 GCA_016206745.1 Candidatus Omnitrophota bacterium
GGTTTGTCTAAGAAATTCTTCCGGGCTGTCTGGGATGTTAAATGCCATATGGGAAATATTTTAGAACATCGTAGGCATTTGTCAATACCTCATTGCTTCAATTGCATTGTCGCTTTGTCTAATTTGAAATTATAAAATTTCTTTAAAGCGGTATCCGGTGCCGCGGACTGTTTCTATGTAGTGCCGCGCTTTTCCTAATTTTTTACGCAGGCCGCGGACATGGACGTCCACGGCCCGGTCCACAATGAATTTGCCGTCTTTCCAAACCACATCCAAAATTTGCTCCCGTGTATACACGCGCCCCGGAGAACGCGATAAAAACTCTAAAATATTAAATTCCATCGCGGTAAATTCAAGAGAATTGCCTTGATAAGTGACTTTACGTTTAAGCAAATCAATGGTTAAATCACCGTATACACGCTCATGATCGGCAGCATTTAAAGGTTCCGCTTTGTAATAACGGCGCATCATCGCTTTAATGCGCGCCGCCAGCACTCTGGGGCTAAACGGCTTGGCGATATAATCATCAGCGCCCATCTGCAGCCCAACAATCATGTCCGCTTCTTCACTTTTGGCTGTCAGCATGATCACTGGAATGGATTTGAGCTGATCGTCCGATTTTAGTTGCCTGCAAATGTCCAGGCCATCCATGCCTGGAAGCATTAAATCCAAAATTATCAAATCGGGCCTTATCTTTGCGGCGAAATCAAACGCCTGCAGGCCGTCAAAGACCAGGGACACATCGTACCCGTCCCGGGCCAAATTATAACAGATCAACTCACTGATATCGCGGTCATCTTCTATAACCAAAATACGTTTCTTCATGGCCTTGCCCTTACTTCGAAAACATTGGGAGAAATATGCGGAATGTCGTCCCTTGACCAGGAGCGCTTTGGACCTCAATTTTCCCCTGATGGGCCTGCACAATGTGTTTGACGATGGCTAATCCCAGCCCTGTTCCCGCGGACATGCCGGAACGGGCCTTGTCCACCCGGTAAAAACGCTCAAAAATCCGGGACAAATGTTCGGGGGCAATACCGGCCCCCGTGTCTTGAACATCGATGCGCACAAAAGGAAGTTCCGGTTTCGCTTCGATGCGGATACGCCCGGGGGAAGGGGTGAATTTCACCGCATTATCCAGCAGGTTGATGAATACCTGTTCAATGCGATGGCGGTCCGCGTATATGGCCGGCAGGTCTTGCGGCACATTTACCTCCACCTGATGGCCGGCGGCATCAATGGCGCGTTTATACATGGACAATACGGATTGAACGATGGGCGCCACCGCATGAGAGCCAAAATCCATTTTGGCCTCTTTGGATTCAATGGCGGAAAGGGTCAAAAGATCATCGACCAACATTTCCAGGCGCTGGGTTTGTTTATGGATAATGCTCAAAAACCGCTGGGCATTGGCCTTGTCTTCAAGATTGCCCTCATCCCGCAGGGTTTCCACAAACCCTTTAATGGACGTCAACGGGGTCTTCAATTCATGGGACACATTGGCCACAAATTCCGAACGCATCTTGATCAATTTCTTCAATTCCGTGATATCGTGAAACACCGCCACCACGCTGGTCAAATTCCCGTCCTGCAGCACCGGGGAAATCTGCAGGCTGAAAAAAACATCCCGCGGACCAATCAAAGTGATCTCCTTGTTGACCGCGCTCTTATGTTCGAGGGCCTCTTTGATGGAGGCATTGATTTGATGGTGCCCGATGATCTCCCAATAAGGTTTATGGGCAGCGTCTTTGGAACGCACCGTAAACATGCCTAAAGCATTGGGGCTTAAATAAAGGATTTTATCATCGCTGCCGATGACCATGACCCCCTCGACCATGCTGGAGAGGATGGCATTGAGTTCATTCTTGTCATGGAAGGATTGTTGCCGCTGTTCTTTAAGCTGATCGGACAACTGATTAAAGGCATTGCCCTTGCGGCGCAGAAGGTCCGCATAATAACGCCTGATCAGGACAATGACCACAATGCTTGCGCCTATGAGTATGAGCACCATGGGGATAACTTATCATTTTTTTGTCCCTTTTCCAAATACTCTATGTTAGATTATCCCTATGTCTGAACAAATGTACTTGGTCTACTGGTCCACCCTCACCGGGGTCATCAGCTGCCTGGCAACGGGACTGGGCGCCATACCGGTCCATTTTGTCAAAAATCATTCCAAATTCCTGCGCGCATTCTCCTCGGCCTTTGCCGCGGGCATGATGATATCCGCCTCGGTGTTCTCCCTGGCGCAAGAGGGCATTGCCCTGAAATCAAAATTTCCTTGGGCGCCTTATGAAGTCATTTTAGGGCTGCTGCTGGGGGCATTGTTTTTCTGGTGGACGGAAAAAATCGTCGATCGCTTCCACTTGGAGGACCACAATTTGGCCAAAGGGTTTTCCAAAAAAGGCATTTTGCTGTTCATCGCCATGTTCATCCATTCCATCCCCGAAGGCATTGCCATCGGGGTCGGTTTTGCCACCGGCAACTTTCAATTCGGCCTGATCATGGCCATTGCCATCGGTGTGCACAATATCCCCGAGGGGATCGCGGTGTCCCTGCCGCTGAAAAAAGACGGGGCTTCCACCCTGCGCTGCGCCTGGGCGTCGATCCTCACCAGCGTCCCCCAGCCGCTGCTGGCCGCGCCCGCGGCGCTGCTGGCCTGGTTCTTCGAACCGTTCCTTGCCTTTGGATTGGGTTTTGCCGGCGGGGCGATGATCTATTTAGTGATGGCGGAAATGCTGCCGGAAGCGATCGAAGAAGGTGGAAAGACCCTGGCCTCCTGGGGCGTCATGATAGGCCTGTGCACCATGCTTTTGCTGACCAATCTCATCAGCCTGATCCCTACCCCGTAACATTATATCGAACTCACGTTAAATTAACAATTCAGCTAAAGGTAAAGCCGCACCAAATAAATCTGCTTTCCAGAATGCATTCTCATTTCGACGATCGATTCTTAATCTAATTTGGCCCAAATCAGAAATTGATCTAATTGATTTTGTCGATTCTCTAATGGTTCTCTCTACTGTATTATCCCTTTTAACTGACCTTCGTTTTACGTAAGGATTTGTAGTAATCCAAACCTTGTCAGTAAATTTAACAATTCTGTTAATATCATTCTTTGTTGGTAAAACACAGCTTCCGTTAAAGAATGAACTTAGAAAACCAGACGGTTTAGAACATAGTAAATGCTTCCAAACCCCATCGTGATGCCCTGTAACAGAGCCGTGATGCGGAATTTTAAATGCTAGAGATTTTTCTGACGGGCGGCCGGGAGATTCAATTATTCTTGACCAGCCAAGCCTAGTATCACCTGTTTCTACTAGGTCAGCTCCTAAAAGAATATTTTGTTTATCGGCACATACTAATAAAACAATGCTCATATGATTAGAAGAAAAGGAAGAAATTCCCTTCCTAGGCTGCATGTTTTTAGGAAGAAGTTTTACTACTTCTTTATGTGCTAGGGTTATAGCGTAATCAGAGGGTGAAAGTGAATAAAGCTTAAAATGATTGTTATTGATTAAGAGCTTGTTTTCATGAGCTCTTGTTACACTTGCCTTTCTCCTAGTTAGCTCATCTAGAATTTCCCCAAACTCAAGAACGCCGGGTCTTTTTTCATTTAAATCGATATCAGATTAAATTAATTGTAAAAATTCATCAAGTTTAGTAGCAGCAGAGCAAACAAAAAAGGCTTTATCGCAGGTGCTAAC
>JACQQW010000087.1 GCA_016206745.1 Candidatus Omnitrophota bacterium
TAGAATTAAGATTGCAAAAGTTTTTACCTTTGATAACCATTTCAATATTATTGGGTTTGAACAGATGCCGTCGTAGTTTAATGGCGTTTAAGCCGCATTGACAGTATGGAATTTATATGGTAATATTATGGTAGGAATATGGTTATAATCGACAAGGCCTGCCGCTCTCTGCGGCATGCACGTTATTAACTTTGCAATAGTATAAACAGGAGACGTGATGAGAATTTTAAGCCAAGACATATTTGATACCGTGCCGGATCAGGATTATCTGTCCCTTTTTGAGAAGGGTAAGCCGCAGCATAACAGGATTGTGAAATTCCTTGATTTAGGAAATGAGGATGTTTCAAGGGCCACGGGAGTCCCTTTGAGCTCGGTGCGATTTGATGGGAAAATGCCCATTGAGCTGCAAGAACGCATTGAAGAATGGGCAACCTTATTTAATCTTGTCGCGGGCCATTTTCAAGGGGACGCGGTAAAAACGGCGTTATGGTTTACCACATTGAATCCCCTGCTTGGTAATGTGAAACCACGGGACATGATCAGGTTTGGAAGGTATAAAAAGTTATTTAAGTTTGTCGTTAATGCCTTGGCCGAAAATAGAAGGTAATATTTTATGGCTCAGCATCGACGCAAGCGCAAGATCCTGCCGAAACGTTCCGTTAAGAAACCCGCGCCTTTCTTGCTTGATCAGTTTTCTATTGGGGATATCCGCCGATGGCAGTCTATTAGGGATTAACCGGGATCAGCAGAGGAAGATATTATGTTATTAGGCATTATTACGGTTTTTTTATTATGTTCAACAACGACAGTTTTGGCCCAGGAACCGGCGGCCTCTAAAATCAAAGCCGTCGCCACCTTCAGCATCCTGGCGGACATGGTCAAAAATGTCGGCGGCGACCGGGTGGAGATGACGGTATTGGTCGGGCCCAATGGGGACCCGCACACCTTTGAGCCTGCCCCGCAGGATAATATTGCCCTTTTACAGGCGCAGGTGATTTTTGAAAACGGCCTGCATTTCGATCCATGGCTGGATAAATTGGTCCAGGCGTCCGGGGCCAAGGCCCGCCGGGTGGCGGCCAGTGAAGGGGTTGAATTGATTCGAAACGGTGATGAAACCGATCCGCATATCTGGCAGGATGTGTCCAATGCCATGGTGATGGTGGAGCATGTTCGCGAGGGGTTGACCGCCGTTGACAGCGCGCATGCGGATTATTATAGAGAACATGCGGAAACATATTTGGCCGAATTGGCCGGGCTGGACCATTGGATCATCGACACTTTAAAAGATATTCCGGACCAAAGCCGTCAATTGGTGACTTCTCATGACACTTTTGGATATTTTGCCAAACGGTATGGATTTAAAGTCATTGGAGCAGTGATTGGGTCCGCCACTACCGAAGCCGCGGACCCATCCGCCGCCCAAATCGCGGGATTGATTGAGAAAATCAAGTCTACCGGCGTTAAGACACTTTTTGTAGAGAATACATATAACCCTAAAATCCTTCAAGCGATTGCGGCCGAAGCAGGGGTCAAGGTCGCGCCTGAATTATATACGGATGCCTTGGGCGGCGCAGGCAGTGACGGGGAAACGTATGTTGAAATGATGGAGCATAATGCCAAAATCCTGGCGGGATCGTTGAAATGAAATTTTCTTATTGCCGGCACCGTCACAGTAGTCCGGATCCCAAGGCCCCGGCCCTGGAGATCAAGGGCCTTATCGCGGGTTATCCGGGCGAGGACCGTCCGGCCCTCAATGGGGTCAACCTCTCTGTGCCCGTTGGAGCGTCTCTGGCTTTGGTGGGGGCCAACGGGGCGGGTAAGTCTACTCTCTTTAAAGTCATCAGCGGGCTTTTGCCCGCGCAGGCCGGGACGGTGCGTATTTTCGGCCACCATTTGGGTGCATGCCATCAGCAGGTGGTGTATTTACCCCAGCGCAGCGAGATCGATTGGCATTTTCCCATGAGCGTTTTGGAGCTGGTATTGACGGGCCGTTATGTATACCTGGGCTGGTTCACGCGCCCGCAGAAAAAAGATTCCGACATTGCCCTTGAGTCGATGGCGCAATTGGGGATCGCGGATCTGGGTCTTAAACAAATCGGCAAATTGTCCGGCGGGCAGCAGCAGCGGGTGCTGATCGCCCGGGCCCTGGCCCAAAACGCGGACCTGCTCTTGCTCGACGAGCCGCTCAATGCCGTCGATGCCCGGACCCGTGACACGGTCGAACGGGTCCTGGAGGGGATCAAGGCCGCGGGCAAGACCGTTTTGGTGGCGACCCATCATTACTGCGGCCAGGAAGAGGGGCGTTATGACGGGGCGATTTATTTAAAAGACGGCGAGCAGATCAAATGAATTTTATAACAGAGCCTTTCCAGTATGCATTTATCCAGCGCGCGGTCCTGGCGGCCGTGATCACAGGGGTATTGTGCGCCTGCCTGGGCACTTTTGTGGTGTTGCGGCGCATGTCGGTGGTGGGGCATGCCTTGACCCACAGCGCTTTGCCCGGCATGGTGGCCGCGTATTTGCTCGGCGGCAGTATTTTTATCGGGGCCGCGGCAGCCACGATGATCACGGCTTTTGGGATAGGGTTTTTGTCCAAAGATGATAAAGTTTATGAAGACACCTCTGTGGGGATGGTCCCGACCGTCATGTTTGCCTTAGGCGTTTTGCTCATCAGCGCCGGAAAATCCTACCGGGACTTGTCCGCCATGCTCTTTGGCAATATTTTGGGCATC
The DNA here is from genome assembly GCA_016206745.1 of Candidatus Omnitrophota bacterium. Classification (GTDB taxonomy): domain Bacteria; phylum Omnitrophota; class Gorgyraeia; order Zapsychrales; family Fredricksoniimonadaceae; genus JACQQW01. Next base: position 2,733 of record JACQQW010000087.1, read on the forward strand.
ACGTCCGGCGATTTAAAATTGATCGCCCTTATTACCGGCGCCACCCTGTTGATGCTGGCCTTTTTCTACAAGGAATTGAAGCTTTTATGCATTGACCCTGATTATGCCAAAGCCATTGGAATACCGCTGCACATGTTGCGTTATGGCCTCTTGCTGTTTTTGGCCTTGACGGTGGTGGTCGGCATCCAGTCCGTGGGCACGGTCCTGACCAATGCTTTATTGGTGGTGCCTGCGGCCACGGCCCGGTTATTGACGGACCGGTTGGGGACGGTCATGCTGCTGGCCGGTGTTTTCGCGGTATTGTCCGTGCTGGCCGGTGTTTTTGTGTCCTATTATTTCAGTTTGTCGTCGGGCGCGGCAATCGTGCTGGCCTGCGCGTTGATTTTTGTGTGTGTATGGCTGGCGCGCGCGGCAAAAGTGAAGTTTTATTGACATTATGGCGCGGCGATAGTAATATTTTACAAAATAATCCATCCAACAAGCGAGGGAATGATGAAAAAGTTATTAACGGCGATCACGGCAATTTTATGTTTGGGTTTCGCAGGAACGGCCATGGCCGCGGACCCGGCGGTTGAAAATGGAAAACTGGTCAAGCTCGACTACACACTGACCGTTAATAATCAAGAAATTGAGACTTCGATTGGAAAAAAACCGCTGGAATTTGTCGTCGGCGATAAAAGCGTCATTCCGGGCCTGGAAAATGGTTTGACGGGCATGCACCGCGGCGAAGAGAAGCTGATCACGGTCGAATCCAAAGACGCGTATGGCCAGGTGGATCCCAAAGCATTCAAAGAATTCCCCAAGACCTCCATGCCCAAAGGGGCCGAACCCAAAGTCGGGATGGTATTGCAGGCCCAGGCCCCGGATGGGGAAAGTTTTCCGGCCACGATTGCCGAACTCAAAGGCGATAAAGTGATCCTGGACTTCAACCACCCCCTGGCCGGCAAGCAGTTGAAATTCCAGGTCAAAGTCTTAGACATCACCCAGGCCCCGCCGGTGCAGGCAAAGCCTTTGGTGCCTGCGGCTGATGTGAAGAAGTAGTTTTTTCCCTCCTTATGCGGATAATTTTTATTTCGGTATAAAACCGATATAAATGTTATACTTTAGTAGTTTCTAAGAAATATTTAAAAAATAGTGTAATTTTGATACAATTTGACACAATAATTATGATTCAAGAATAATATGATTAAACCCCAAATCAAAGAAAGGTCCTCCAATATTGTCTTAATTGGAGATTTTAATCCTCACATTTTTCAACCCGCCTGGTTCGTTTCACAAAAATTAATAGGCATTCAAGAAGGAGAATCAGCTAAAGTTGAAATAGTTCATTCAGATCTTGCGATTTTTAGTCTGGAATGGCTTCGTTTAGAAGTTACTCGCACAAGATTATTAGCTGTTACTCGTGATGATCGGTTTCATGAAATATTAAAAGATTTGATAGTTGGGACATTTAGTATACTTTCACATACTCCCGTAAGAATGATGGGTATAAATAATACATGGGAATGTATCATTAACGATGAAGAAACGTGGCATAATGTCGGGCATAGATTAGCACCAAAAGATATTTGGAATAAAGTTATGGATAATCCTGGCCCTGTCTCTTATACACAACA
>JACQQW010000088.1 GCA_016206745.1 Candidatus Omnitrophota bacterium
CAATTCGCCTGCACCACCTGCCACATGGGGCGCGGGCGGGCCACGGATTTTATTTCCGCCGCGCACACGCCGCGGGACGAGGAGCAGAAAAAAGAATGGGCAAAGAAATACCATTGGCATGAACTGGAACATTGGGAACACCCCATGCTGCCGGCACCATTTGCTCAGGCGGCCTGTTTTAAATGCCATCAGGATCAGGGGGCGAAGGGGGCGGAGAAATTGAATTTGGGGCTGGCTTTGGTTGAACGGGCCGGCTGTTATGGCTGCCATACCATTGCTAAGTATAAAGATTGGCCTAAAACCGGTCCTAGTCTGGAATTTCTAGGGAGTAAAACCACCAAAGAATGGGCCTACCATTGGATCGAAAACCCTAAAGCCATCCGTCCGGATACCTGGATGCCTTCGTATTTCAATCAAAGCAATAATAGCGATCAAGAATCCATCGGCCGGGGCCGTCAGGAAATCAATGCCATGGTGCATTTTTTGTTTGCCAACAGCAAGGCGTTTACGCCGGAAGCCCTGGCATTGACCGGGGACATGAACAAAGGCAAAGAATTGGTGTCCTCTTTGGGGTGTATGGCCTGTCATTACGTCGAGAAAGACAAAAAAGACTCCAAACGCACCCGGGATTCCCTGCACCGCGAATTCGGGCCGAATTTGATTGGTTTGGGCAGTAAAACCAGCCAGGCCTGGCTCTATGACTGGCTCAAAGACCCCAAGCGTTATCATCCTCAAGGCCGCATGCCTAATATGCGCTTAAGCGGCCAGGAAGCGGCGGACATTGCGGCGTATTTGGTCCAGGACAAATCTGAAATCACCGATAAACCCATTCCTGCGGTGGATGAAAAGATCCTGGACGGCATTGTGATGGATTTTTTAAAGAAAAGCGATTCCATCGCGGACGCGCAGGCCAGGTTAAAAGGCATGGATATTGATGCAAAGTCAAATTTTGCCGGCCAGCGGTTGATCCGGGAATACGGTTGTTTTTCCTGTCATAAGATCCCCGGTTTTGAAAATGAAAAACCCATCGGGGTGGAATTGACCGAGGAAGGGTCCAAGAGCATTGAGCGCCTGGAGTTCGGTTTTACCAAAATCGAGCATACCAAGCAGGACTGGTTTCAACAGAAATTATTGGACCCGCGCGTGTACGATAGGGCCAAGGTGCTGGAGCCGTTAGAGCGGCTTAAAATGCCTAATTTTAATTTTACCGATGAAGAAGCGCAAGCGGTATCGACGGTGATTTTGGGGATGGTCAAAGACAGGCCGGATGCGTCCAGGATGGCCGGTCAAGGCGTCAAGGCGGCGTTTATCAATGGCGGGCAAAAACTGGTGCGCCAGTTCAATTGCCAGGCCTGCCATGTCATTGAAGGCGAAGGCGGCGTCATTCAAAGCACGGTGACCGATTGGCTGGTCAATGACCAGGGCAAAGATCCCAATGATGCCAGGTCCATGACCTTAAGTTTTTCCCCGCCGAATTTGATCGGGGAAGGGCAGAAGGTCCAGGCGCAATGGCTGTTCGAGTTTTTGCATGAACCAATCACCATCCGCCCATGGCTGAGTGTGCGCATGCCGACCTACGGCTTCCATGCCTCGCAATTGAATTCATTGGTCAAATATTTTAATTATTTGGACGACCAGGAATTTCCATTTACAGATGTTTATCACCCGAATTTGACCAAGGAAGAATTCGCCGCCGCGGAAAAATTGTTTTCCAAAGATTATTTCGGCTGCGCCCAATGCCACATCGTCGGCAATCAAATGCCGGGCGGCTCGCCGGACAGTTGGGCGCCCAATTTCGCGCTGGCGGCCAAACGCCTGAAGCCCGACTGGATCGTTAAATGGCTGGCTAATCCCGCCGATTTATTGCCGGGCACCAAAATGCCGGCGTATTTTGACCCCAAGAATTTCGATGAGTCCGGCCCGCCGGACGTCCTCGACGGCGATGAGCGCCGCCAAATCAAGGCCCTGCGCGATTATTTGTTGACAATTTCCACCAATCCCGAACCAAGCAAGGCGCCGGAATCCCCCCTCCCTAGCCCTCCTCACGAGGGGGAGGGAAAGCCTGTTGATGCTCCTGCGGTGAAATAAAAATAATTCCAATGGTGGTATTGATCTTAATACCGCTGGTGTAAACTGGAAAATCAGCAAGGACGGCAAAGGGGTTGAAATAAACGTTGACCGTGCCATGATTGAGCGCATCCGGCGCACAGGCATTGACAGTTTGACACCGGTGATTTTCAGGGTCACGCCTATTACAAGTATTTGGCCGTTGGTTGGTATGCAAGCGCCTAAGAAAGAAGATCAATTGGCCGGAGTATAAAGAAACTCAATGTTTCGTTGTAGTAACTAAAAGCCTTCGTTGGGCGTGTCTGCCTGGCGGAGGTTTTTTTACCGTGGCAATTTGTGTATATCTTATTAATG
>JACQQW010000089.1 GCA_016206745.1 Candidatus Omnitrophota bacterium
CGCGGGAAAACATCTCGGGTTGCCGTTGGAATCCGTCAAAACCATGATTTTCTGCATAATGTGTCCCTATAAAAGCACTTTATATATATGGAAGGGGGTTCCCGGCCCGTCATATTTAAACAGCAGTTCATATTCATCCGGATCAAGCCTTCCGAAATTCCTGGTGTCTATATACACAATGTATCCGTCCTGCCGCGCTGTTTTTAAGAACCCTCTGATATTATTCAATATTTGTTCAAAAAGGCAATATTCAAAAGGGTTGCAAAAATAAAATGTTTTTGTGTCCCCGGACAGCCGGTACTCAACAGCGTCCCCGCAAACCACCTGCGCCGCTTTAGAATTCACTTTATTCAAATTACGCAGACAAATATCATAAAGCTTCTTTGAAAACTCGACTCCGATGAGCTTCTTGAACCCCATGCGTTCCGCCATGATCAGCACCCTGCCCTTACCGCACCCAAAATCGACAAATGTATGCTCCAAGACGCTTTTATCAAAAGCAATGAGCTGGCTCAACGAGTCCTTTATCTGCAAAAAATCCGTAGGCACATACCGGCCCATATATTTCACATTGGGGGAATCAGCCTCATTAAATATAAATTCCCTGTCCACGCAGTCCGAGGTGTCCAGGTTCCGGCTGATATCAAACCAGTTCATTCTCTTTTTGAACTTAATAATTAAATTTTGCACCCTGCCCTTCAGAACTCTGGCCTTCGCCATCATTGCTTCCACCGTCATTTTCCTTTCTCAAGCAATTGTTTCAACTGAAGGCGGTCGATTTTTCCATTACGATTTAAGGGCATTTCATCTATAAAATATACCTTGGTTGGGACCATGTATTTGGGCAGCTTATTCCGGCAGTATTCCAGGATGCGGTGTTCATCCAGTTCTTTAATCTTACATATAAATGCCACCACTTCGCCGGCATTGCCCGCGCTGACCAGCAGCGGCATGGAAACCGCAAGATCAACTCCGGCGGCTTCCCGGAGGACTTGGTCGATGGCCCCCAGCTCGACCCGGTTGCCCTGGATCTTGACCTGGTTATCGGTCCGCCCCAGGTAATACAAACACCCATCTTCTCCTTCGCGGACCAAGTCACCCGACTTGTACCACACAATATCTCCGGTATCCGGAAAGGTGACATAGTGCGCCGCGGTCTGCCGGGGATCGCGCCAATATTCTTTGGTGACTTGCGGTCCGCTTAAACACAATTCCCCCGCCTCACCTGCGCATGCCTCTTGGCCGTCTTCACGCACCACGCGACCCATATGCCCGTCAAAAAGCCTGCCCAGGGGCACTATGCCGTTTAAACATTGCGCCGGCGACTTTTGGCTGTCCCAATCGTAATAGGAAATAGTGACCGTTGTTTCAGTAGGTCCGTAAGTATTGACTACCTTGGAATTCGGGGCCGCTTCCTGCCATTTTTGGGCTATGCTCATGTGCAACGCTTCACCGGCAAAAAAAACTGTAGCGCAGGAACGGAAACGCGCTAGGCTCCAGACGTCCATATTTATCAATAATGACGCCTACCGAAGGCACAGAAAACCATAATGTTATTTTCTTCTTTTGCATGAAACTGACCGGCAAAAGCTTGTCTTCTTTTGCCGCCACACACAGACACGCGCCTATTTCCCAGGCCACAAAAATATCATGCACGCTATTGTCAAAGGTCATGTCGTGCATCTGCGAAACGCGGTCGTTTTCATCCATATCATAGCGCCTAGCCACAAATTCCACGTAAGACCGCGCATTGCGATGGCTGACCGGCACCCCCTTGGGCTCGCCGGTGCTGCCGGAAGTAAAAAGCAAATACGCAATATCGTCTTTGCGTACCGGTTCCAATGTTCCCTCCCCCTCGCGGGGAGGGTTAGGGAAGGGGGTCTTAGCCAAGTCTTTAATGATGATGAACCGGTGCACGGGATAGTTTTTCATGTATCTATCGCTTTCATCCATACCCACCAGGATAAAGATCATTTTTTTATGGACAAGTTTCAGAATCTCATCAAATGCTTCCCGGCACTCCACGCTTACGATCATCACATCAGTTCCCGCCAGTTCCAGCACTTTCAAGTTGCGTTCCACAGGGAATTCCGGATGCAAAGGCACATAGGCGCGGCCGGCGCCGAGTATCCCCAGCACACCGGCGTATGCGGCTGGACTGCGATAGGCGAGCAGGGCGACCAGCTTTTGCGTTTTCCCTCCGGCATCCTTTATCTTACCGGTTAAAACCGCGGCCATAACACCCAACTGTTCATAAGTGTACGCTTCATTATGGACATCCAGCGCCGGGCGCCCGGGGAACGTTCTCGCTGACTTATAAAAACCAATGCTTAAATTATTCCCAATGTTCTTTGCTTTCATCACTGCTCTCGCTTTGTTTTCATTTCAGGCGGATCGCGTGGTCCCGGGACAACAGGCCCATGGTCATAATATTGCTATATTTCCCGTCGCGGATGAAATGTTGTCTTAAGATCCCTTCCGGCTTGAATCCCAATTTCTTGTAAAGAGCAATGGCCGGGTTATTGTCTTCATGGACCCCAAGGTAAATCCTATGCAGGTTCAATATTTTGAAACCATGTTCTATTAAAAGCATTGAAGCTTCAAACCCGCATCCTTTCCGCTGCGCTTTTTTGTCTATGAGGATCTTATATTCCGCGTTCCTGTGAATAAAATCAATGCGGCACAACTCAATATTACCTATATGGATGTGTGTCTTCTTCTCAACTATGGCCAGCCATACGCAATTTTTATCTCCCGCTTTAGATAAAAGAAAATCTTCCAGACCTGCCAAAGTATGGGGAAACATAGCATGCCCGGTCAAAACATCATTGGAATTATCATTAATCCACCGGATATAATCCTTATGCAAATCCTCTTTTAAAACAGGCCGCAAATATACCTTTTGCCCATCGATAAATTTAATCATTGACTGCCTCCTTAAATCCAGGCCTTTCATGGCCATCTTCTCAACTTTAGTATTTAAAAACTTAATTTATTGATTATTTCCTTGTATTCGCTCAATTGGCCCACATCGATCCAGGATTTTTCGGAAACCGGAAAGATCCCGACCTTCAGGCCGTTGTGCTGGGCTTTCCGGATCAAATCGGTCATGTTATACCGCGCGCATTCAGGGATAAGTTGCGCTACGACCGGCTCTAAAAGATACATGCCTGTATTGACCAAAAAATCATACTGCGGCTTCTCTTGGATCGCTTTCAACACCCCGCGGCTATCAGCCTCGCAGACGCCGTAAGGAATGGTGTACTGCCGCATGGACCCCACCATGGTCAAGGCATAGCCCCCGTTTTTATGAAAATCATAGAAGGCGCCATAGTCGGTGCGGATGATAATGTCACAGTTGGAAACAAAAAAAGTCCCCTTGACCTTTCCATCCAGGAACTTCAAGGCCCCGGCAGTGCCAAGCGGCTCATCTTCACGGATATAATTGATCTTATAGCCCAGCTCATGATCATGAAAATAGGCCATGACCATTTTTTCCTTGTCATTGAGGGAAATATAAAAATTATCCATCCCGAATTTATGAAATTCGTCCATGATGACCTTAATGACAGGGTCATTGCCAAGCGGAATAAGGGGCTTGGGAAGGATCCGCGTGAACGGATCAAGCCGTGTGCCTTTTCCGCCGGCCATGATGACCACCGGAATATCCAGGATCCGCCTCTTTTTGCTCTTACCCGGGCCGTGGAATTCTTCCGCCGACAGAATATCAAGCAAGCAGCCGTCGTCAAGCACCGGTATACGGCTGACAATGGTATCGGTGAAGATCGTTTCAACGTCTTCTTTATCATAATCTTTTTGGACAAAAATAAAATCCCGGTTGATGATTTTAACGATATTTTCGTCCAACTGAATCCCATGGTGGACCGCGCGCCTGAAGTCCCCATCGGTAAAGACACCGATTACTTTATCCTCATCATCGACGCACACACAAAAACTGATGCCGCCTTCATCCATCTTTTTGACGGCGTCCCGGATTGAAAGGTGTGTTGAAATCTTATATTTATTTGCTTCCATATTCAAACAGCGTAATACCGCACATACGCCTCATATAACTCCTTCGCTATCCGTTCCAATTCGTCCTCAGAAATGACCTGCTTGGCAAATTTCCGAAAATCCAGGTCCTTCATGGCCACTTTCTCAATAGCGATAATATAACGTTCAATTTCCTTTTGATCCGGGACATGGCCATTTATGATTTTACGGACTGCCTCACGGCAATCCTGGAGAGTGTCGATCTTAAACAGGCCTTTGCATCCCTGATACCACACATTCCCAAAGAACAATGCGGGTTTGCCCCGCCCGGCGGCCTCCCAGCTTGTTGTACCGGCAATGGAAGCCACCGCTTGCGAATGATCAATCAAACAAAAAGGGTCGGTCTCAGGCAGGACCATTTGGACATTCTTAAGATTTTTGATCCGGTCATAAAAATGACGGTTCCTTCTCAGTGAGGATTTGACCAAAGGATAAAAATTAGCGGGGTGTTCTTTATAATAGATGATCCAGTCTTCCGGGACGCTCGCCGACAAAATTTCAAGCACTAAAATATGATCTCTATAAACACCGCCATGAATGTCGGTCGTGGCCTCCGGCTGTTGCGCCGCCGCGAAATAAAGATATTTTTTCTTAAAATCAGGCGGCATGCAAAACGGGGCATATATTTTCCGCAACTGCGTGTCCATCCGACGCAGCCGGATCCTGAACCAGTAATGGTCAAAATAAGTCAATTTAGATTGAAACCTCTCAAAAGGCAGCTTGTTTTTTTTAACGGCCGTGCCGCAGTCACGGAATGCCTTGCCTAAAAGCACGCGCGCCATAAACCGGGCGGATTCCTTGATTTGAAAACCTTTTTGCTTTTCCCATCTGCGCCCCGCGCAAAATGTTCAGAGTTCCAAAAATATTCACCTGTGCATCATAGGCAGGATCTTTAATTGACATTTGAACATCTGATTGCGCTGCTAAGTGAAAAATAACATCCTTCCCTTCTGTTAGTTTTTTTACAACCTCAAAATTTCTGATATCATCCTGTATGTATTCAACTTTATCCCGGACTTTTTGCAATCTATTAACTGAAAGAACCTTTGCGCTTGAAAGATTGTCAAGAACAGTAACCTCGTGGCCTGCCTTAACTAAAGCTGCAACTAAATGGCTTCCTATAAAACCTGCTCCGCCTGTTACTAACAC
>JACQQW010000091.1 GCA_016206745.1 Candidatus Omnitrophota bacterium
GCAGGACCTGCGCCGCCCCGATGCCGGTGGCCGCGCAAATGACCAGCCCATACTTGTCAATGGCCGACGGCCTGCCCAGCGGCCCGACGATCCCGGCCACGGACCGGCCGATGGGCATGGCGCCAAAAGCGGCGCTCGAGGGGCCGATTTCGTGGACAATGAACGAAACCACCCCTTTGCGGTCATCCGCATCGACGACTGCCAAAGGCATGGCATGGTTTTGGGGCATGGGCGTCAGCATCACGAATTGTCCGGGTAAAATTTTTGCGGCCATGGCCGGCGCAGCTATATCAATGCGCTTGATGTCCTGGGCGATGATTTGTTTATGGACAATTTTAAACATTTTAGAAGAATACTCCGGGAGGAGGTTTAGGCAGGCTGTTCGCCACCGCCACAGCCTTGCCCAAAAAATTAAAAATCCCCCCCACAATATGAAACGGCAGGCCCAGCAATTCACAACCGCTCAAAGACATCGACATCATGGCCAATAACCCTGCGAACAGCAGCCGTTTCAGCATTAAAACCCTTCTCTGATATTTATTTAACCATTAATTCCGATTCAATCATCTTATCATTGACAAAGACCTTTATCCCCTGGGTATTGACCGTCCCCAGACCTTTTAAAATGGGAATAAAAATATGCTGGGAATTAAACATAAATAATTTTGCCGATTCAGCCTGGGACTCATCATTGGCCGTCAAATCCTCTATTTCATGTTCCTGGGCCGCATAGGCCTTGATGTCCTCCTGCATACTTTCAATTTCCCGCTGCACATGCCCCAGGGAGTCTGCGGCCATTTCCTGTTCTTCAGGGGAAAGGTTTGTTGCGGCTTTGGCTTTTAATTCCTGCAGTTTGTCATGGGCCAATTTAAGTTCAAATCTTTTAGCGGACGCGGACGCAGCCAATTCTTTCTTTTTTTGCCGGCCTTCCTGCCTGTAGGCCGCCGCCGTGGCCACTTGCGACGACAAATATTTATTTCCCCAATCCAGCAAATCATGCAAACGGCGGACAAATTCCGACACCCTGACAAACGCCATGCCCTGCGCTTTTTGCGCCGCCCCCAGCCCCAGGGCAATAAAGGCCTTGTCCGATTTTAACGAACGTGAAGGCTCCTGATAGGTATCGATGGATTTCTTCAATAACTGCCGGCTGGTGGCGGCCAATAAATAATTGCCGACGAAACAATAACCGGGGTCCATGTTCGCCCCCAAGGGCAAGGACACATAATTAAGGTTGACCTGGCCGTATTTTTCCTCCTGGATCAGGCCAAAAGGGTTCTTTAAAATCTTCCTAAGCAGTTCATCCGCTTTCCGGGTGTCCTGGACTCTGACAAAGGCCAGCATTCTCGGGTACGGAAACATTCCCAATGTATCAACATCGATCAAATACCCCCCCGCTTCCCTGCCTAAAACAGGGAGTAAATCCCTGCTGATATTAAACCCCGCGCGTTTTTCCATGCCGCGTTTAAAACGACGGACATGTTCCAATTCGGAAAAACCGCGCATCCGTTGGCTGCCTTGCCGCCAGATGTCCTTAAAATCATAGCAACCGCTCCATTGGTAAGCGATGATATTCGGCGGGACAAAGTCCAAAGAGGTGTTTTCTTTAGAATCGCAGGCAGCCATTTGCCGAAAAGAGTCGCCCATGTTTTGCGGTTCAATATCAGCGGTAAATTTATATTTTGCGACTTCGCCCGGCAAAAATGAAACGGCATATGTTTTGATCCCGGCAGTCCCGGCAAATACCTCCTCCGCCGGGCCTTTCCATAAATCATTAAAGGCCTGGATGTTTAGATATCCAAACCCTTCTGCCGCGGCATATGCTTTTGACTGGACAGCCGCAAAATACGCGTCCTCTTTCAATGACGGAAGCTTTCTACCGAAAACGTCGATCACCCTGTTTAATTGTTCCACTGTGTCGGCAGTGGCAATGAGCAAATCATTGATCCTGGTGTATTTAAAGGCCACGTTCTTCTTTGTCATCCGCAGATGGACAATGCGCTTGTCCTGGTACTGCTCTTGCCTGGTGGTGATTGCTTCCCCCCATTGGGAGGAAAGACGGCTGACGAATTCCGCGGCTTGCACCGACGGCGCCAGGCGCAAGACCAGCAACACCCCAAAAGCCCCATTAGGGTCTTTAAGTGGGTCAACGCCTTTATGCCTGTACACTGCGACGGCAATTTCTTTTTGCAAAAATTTCTGTATAAGAGGATTATCAAAAAACGAAACAATCTCTTTACGCAGGCGTTCCATTTGACTGATCCTGGCCGCCGGGATTTTATTGCGGGCCAATACCTTGGGCATATCAATGGCGGCGATATTTTTCCAGAATTCAGATTGCGTCCCATTGCGCCAATGAGCGGCCGGATGGGCCAGGCGGGCATAAGCCACCGCGCCCGACGGCAGGATCTGTTCAATGGCCAATTTAGGGCTATACAATAAATATAAAAACCATCCGCCCGCGATCACAATGGGGACCAAAAGGATCGCGATTAGAATTTTGATTTTCTTCATTAATTTTAATTATAGTTTCCCTGCCCGGCGGCGTCAATTAATAAACAGGGCGCTATTTTCAAATCCCGAAAAAATCCCGCGCGTTTGGAATTCTTACTCAATAAACTCAATCGTCCGAAAATATTTTCTGGCCGCAAGATAAAGCTTTCGATCGGCCGCGCAAAAAACGTCCGCCGCGGAGGTCACGGCCGCGGCCAATTGGATGGAATCCTGCGACCTCAATGGAAACTCTTCTAAAATTTTAACGGCAATTTCTTCCAGGGCGCTGTTCCAGGCCACGACATGAAAAAAGGTGTAATCCTCTTTAAGCATTTTAAAGACCGTCTTTAACGAAGACACATCCAGAAGCCCCTCTCTTTTGATCCTGTAAAACGCGTGATGGGTTTCAATCCACGTGACCGGAGAAACAATGACCGTGCTGGCCTTTGCCAGCAATGCCGCCAGCCGTGCCGCCCCTTGCTCTTCAACAATATATTTCTTCACAAGAACGGAGGTGTCCAGAAAAAGCTTCATCCCCGTTCCTCATCCCGGTATTTGACAATTTGTTTCGAGGCCATGACGCCGCCTTTTAGGCGCACTTTAGGGGCGACCATTTTCCATGAAGGCATTTCAATGTTTTCATTCCGGGGAATGATTTCCGCCACGGGTTTATTGCGGACCATCACGACCACCCTGTCCCCTTGCTCGACCCTTTTTAAATAACCGGCGAAGTTGTGTGTAAGTTCACGGACATTAACAGCGACCATAAATCCCTCCTCTATGCTTAAAGTCTAACATATATCAGACATTATGTCTACATCTTATGTGGTCTTTCCCGGTCTTTACCCTAATTCGGGGACACGTACAGAAACCGTACATGTCCCCGAATTAGCGCAATTGGGCGCTGTCCCTTTGGTCCACATGCGCGTGGGTGTCAATGATCGTCATAAAATAAATGTCACCGGACCATCATTGACCAAGCTTACGTCCATCATAGCGCGAAAACGGCCGGTGGCCACCTGAACATTTTGTTTTTTCAATTGGGCCACAAAATAATTATATAACTTTTCGCCTTTGGCAGGGTCCGCCGCATCGTCAAACGAAGGCCTGCGGCCCTTGTCACATTTGCCCAACAAGGTAAACTGGGAAACCACCAGGAATGCGCCCCCAACGTCAGGCGCAGCCAGGTTCATTTTACCGGCGCCGTCCTCAAATATCCTTAATGCGGCGATCTTTTCCACCAAGCGGTCCGCGTCCGCAGGCGCATCGGCCTTGGCAATGCCCAAAAAAACCAGCATCCCCGGCCCGATTTTGCCCACAACTTCACTGCCCACATTTACCTGGGCCTGTTTGACCCTTTGAATAACAAGGCGCATTTTTGTAATTATAGTTTCCATTCCCGTCGGCGTCAATTAATAAACCAATAAACCTCATTTTCCGGCGTTAAATTGACAATGCCGGCAATTTATGTTACAAAATGAGCATGAATGTTAAAGAATTGCTGCAAAAATATTCCTTTCCCCAAACCGTCATCGACATTTTTGAACAGGAAGGCATCACCACCCTGCACCCGCCCCAGGCAGAGGCCATACACAAAGGGGTTTTGGATAAAAAAAATGTGGTGATGGCGGTGCCCACGGCGGCCGGGAAAACTTTGATTGCGGAACTGGCTTTGCTCAAATCCGTCCTGCATGAAAACGGGCGGGCGCTTTATATCGCGCCTTTAAAGGCCTTGGCCAGCGAAAAATACCACGACTTTAAAAGGAAATACGAACGCTTAGGGATCAGCGTTGGGATCGCCACCGGCGACCTGGATTCGCCGGGCAAATACCTGGATAAATACAATGTGCTGATCGCCACCGCCGAAAAAGTTGATTCGCTCTTGCGTTCCAAGTCGACCTGGCTGATCAATAATTTATCCCTGATCATTTTAGATGAAGTCCATTTCATCGACGACGAACACCGCGGGCCCACCCTGGAAATCCTGATCACGCGCATCAAACAAATGAAGCCCGGCATCCAAATCCTGGCGCTGTCGGCCACCATCAGCAATGCCCGGGAAATCGCCGGTTGGCTGAAGGCGGAACTGGCCTTAAGCCATTGGCGGCCCATCCCTTTAAAAGAAGGCGTTTATTACAATGAACGCATCACCTTTAACAATGATTCCGTGCGTTTAGTCAAAGAAGATGCGGATGAAGACCTTAATAAATTAACGCTCGACACCCTGCGCGGCGGCGGGCAGGTCCTGGTGTTTGTCAATTCCCGGCGCAGCGCCCAGGCGGCCAGCCGTGAATTGTGCGGCAGCGTCGGCGGCCTTTTAAATTCCAAAGAAAGAATATTGCTCAAAGACCTCGCCAAAGAAATCGCCAATGATCCCGGGGCCACCAAGGTCTGCGTGAAACTGGCCGATACCATTGCCAACGGCGCGGCATTTCACCATGCGGGACTGACCCCTAAACAGCGCCATTTGATCGAAGATTATTTCAAAAAAAATATCATCAAAGTGATTTGTTCAACTCCGACTTTAGCCGCAGGTGTCAACTTACCCGCCCGGCGGGCGATCATCCGCGACTGCAAACGTTATGCCAGCGGCTTGGGCTCGGTGTATATCCCCACCTCCGAATATAAACAATGCGCGGGACGCGCCGGACGGCCGCAATACGACGATTACGGGGAAGCGGTGATCATGGCCAAGTCCCTTTCCGAACAAAATGCCCTGTTTGAAAAATTCATTTTGGCCAAACCTGAACCCATCACGTCCAAATTAGGCTCGGAAGGGGCTTTGCGCATCCATGTTTTGTCTTCGGTGGCCGCCGGATACGTGCATGACATCAACGGCATGTTTGATTTTTTAAGCCAGACCTTCCTGGCTTATCAGCGCCGGGGACTAAACCTGATCGGGCTGATCGGTGAAATTTTTGACTTTCTACAGCAGAACGGTTTTATCGATAAAAGCGGGTTCCGGTTTTTCACCACGCCATTGGGCAACACCACCAGCCGCCTGTACATCGACCCCATCACCGCGCTCACCCTGAGGGATGGGCTTAGAAAAATCCATGACGGCAAGTCCTTCTCGGACCTGGGAATTTTACATTTGATGGCCTGCTGCCCGGACAGTGAAATGTTGAGCGTCGGCAAGAAAGACCATGGTGAATTGGAGGAACTTGGCCAAAGGGTGGATGACGAATTGCTTCTAAAACCTGCGGACCTGCCCATGCTGGAAGACGCTTATACATTTTACGCCACTTTGAAGACCATGTGGCTGATGGGCCGCTGGATCGACGAGGAAAAGGAAGAAACGCTGTGCGATGAGTTCAATGTCGGGCCCGGGGACATTTACCGCCATGTGGAAAGCGCCCAATGGCTGCTGCACGCGGCGGGCAATATCGCGGAACTCAACCACTACAAAAAAATCACCTTCGTCCTGGCAACCCTGCGCCGGCGGGTGCGTTACGGCATCAAAGAAGAACTCCTGGAACTGGCCAGCCTGCATGGCGTGGGCCGCGTCCGGGCGCGGCAATTGTTCAGCCACGGTTATCACAAACTCCAGGACCTGAAACTGGCCTCCGCCGATGCCTTGGGCACCATCAAAAGCATCGGCAAGTCCCTGGCCCGCGACATCGTGGCCCAAGCCCACGAACCAACCTTCAAATCCCGCCGATTTGCCGCATCTGCGCCGCCGCCTCAGGAGGCGGAACCTGCGGAATGGAAAGATTAAATTTCGATGGTGTATGAATCCATGAACGATTTTATCCGGCTGCTAAACGCCGTTTAAACCACTCTTCTCAATCCGTCAAGAAAAGCAATAATAGCAGCATCTTTAAAATGAATCGCTTTGCCATTTATGAGTGTCGGAATGGATTGATGATTTTAACGCCTTCAATAATTTGTCCGTGCGAGAAATCTTCGCTAAGCAAGTACTTTGTCCTGGCGCTTTTTGCCGCGGCGATAATCATGGCGTCCCAAAATGACAATTGAAGCTTTTGATGAAGGAGCATGCTTTCTGATAAAAGCGTTTTGTCGTTAATAATGACATGCCAATCAAGATAGGCATCGACAATATCGAACGCCACCCGGGGGCGTATTTTCTTTTTGATGAGGTTAAAATAACATTCTTGCAACACCTGAATGCTTATAGAAGGAAACGGCGGGTCATTCCAAAATGTTTGGACAAGGTCTTTGGCTGTTGTATGTTTTGCCTTCTCATCAACATCGTGCGCATAGATAAAAATATTCGCGTCAACGAAACATTCCCGTCCGGTCATACATTTCCTCACGTTTTAAGGGTTTGCCGCCAAGATGATAGCCCTTGCCAAGATGATGCAGGGCACGGTCTTTGGCTTTACGGTGGTCTGCTTTCCGGGTCAATCTTTCGGTCATTAAACCAATGAGCCATTGGGCCAGCGATTTTTGCTCTTCCACCGCTTCTTTACGGGCCTGGATGAGGATTTTTTCATCGATACGAATGGTAAGATTTTTTGTCATATTGTTCCCCCTATCGATTAGAGAATAGCACATTTTCTGTGCAATACCAACATTTTTAAATGACAATTGAAGCGCCGGCCTGGCGGTTGTCGGTAGCTTTAAAGGGTTTGATGTGATCAGTGGAGTGTGATCCGTCATTAAAACAACGGCTGGCCCTTTTCGCCCGGCGGGAGGGCCAGGGGGTCGGCGGCTTTATATGCATTGGGGTCAAAGACCCAGTTGAAGTCATTGGCCCTTTTCAAATACCATTCACCGGAGAATTTGATGTTTCCGGTCTTTTTATCAATGACCACCAGGTATTGCGTTTCCCGCAATTGGGTGTACGTCTTGGCCATGGGGTCGGTGGAAATCGGTGAAAACCAATTATGGCCAAAGGCCACGAACCAATACTGCGTGTATTGCAATGCGGCCTGGGTGGTCTTGATGTCCGGCGCGGTGACGCGGTAGTCCCTGCTTTGCTGCATGCCGATGATTTCTTTCTGGGCAATGATTTTTGCTTCCTGTTCATCAACGCCGTTGAAAACATCGACCAGGGTGTCGTAATTGCGGCGAATGGCCTCGGTGGAAGTGCATCCCGTAACGGTCAAAACCAAAATCACCAATAAAATAGTCTTCATTGCCACAACCCCCTCCTGTTTTGCCTGGCCTCATCAAACCATTGTTTGAACCGGTCCGCATAACGGACATTGGGCGGCACCGTCAATGGATAGGCATACCCCTCGCGGATGATCTTTTCATTGACGAACGTCCCGTCGCTTAAATACACATAAGCCAGCAATCGCCGGTAATGGTCGCGGCGCTCCACATCGTATTCCAGGCGCACATCCCGTCCCTGCACCAAGGCCCGCGTAAAACCGGCCGCCTTTTCACCCATGGCCAATTGGGTCTTGCGGCTGGTCCGCCGGCGCGCCACGTCTTTGGAAAGCTTCTGATTATCATGGGTTTCCGGCGTGTCAATGCCGATGAGCCGCACCCGTTCCCCATTGTTGAGTTTTATGGTGTCCCCGTCGTTGACATAGGCCACGCGATATGCTTCATTACCCGCTGGACCCGCCGAAACGGCCCTGGGCCCGCTTTTTTGATGGACCACCCACTGGCCGGTTGCCGCCATCACTGCGGCCAGGACCATGGCCAAAGTAATGGGCGCCCTCACGCTATTCTTTGCAGATCTTCTCATGACAAAAATTGCGTTGAACGCAAATGCCGGTCCAGGTGGAACACCAGGAAATGGTTGAGCACGTATTTTAATTCCTGTTTGATGGGCGCGCTTACCCCAAGGCGCACGGCCTGTCCCCAGGGTTCTTTTTGAATATGCAGGATGGACGCCACCGCCCCTTTGGAAATGGCCATGGCCTCACCGGCCGCGTCCTCGAAACGGGCACACACAAGCCCGCCTAAACGTAAATTAAACCTCGCGCCCGCAGTAATGACGGTTGCGCAGCGCACACAGGATTCCAAATGCGGGCGAAACCCCGACAGGGACAAAATCTTGATCTGAAACATATGGACCAGTTTACTGATGTCGCAGACGGTCTGCGCATCTCTTAAAAAATCCCGCATCAGGCGGTAAACTTCCGCGTTTTGCTGTTCCACCGGCATGACCGTGTCCACCAGTTCCGACGCATAACTGGCCGCAGTCATGCGTTTTAAGTCCCGGCGCAGGCCGAAGAAATAATCCTTCATGTCGCAGTGGCTGATCAAATGGAGGTCGGAATTGTGGTATTGATAATAAACGATGTCGTTGACGGAAAACCGGTCGACGCTGGAGCCGAATTTGGCGGGGTCTTTGCGGATGCCTTTGAGCACGCCCTTGACC
>JACQQW010000092.1 GCA_016206745.1 Candidatus Omnitrophota bacterium
CTCCAGCCATTTGTGCCGCTTGATTTCTGCAATGACCTTCTTATTGCGCAAGAGCTTTTTGGCGTCAATGTCCACATCACCCCTCCCTCTACCACTCCAATGCCCCGCCAGTTTGGTATTCGGTGACGCGGGTTTCGAAGAAATTCTTTTCTTTTTTCAGGTCAATGACTTCGGACATCCAGGGAAACGGATTGCCGGAATTGTATTGGCGCGGCAGGCGCAATTTTTCCAGGCGGCGGTCAGCGATATATTGCACATATTCGCGCAGCAGCTGGACATTTAAACCCAATACCCCACGGGGCAGGCATTCCTGCGCATAATTGACTTCCAGTTCCACCGCGCGTTTGATGCGCCCGACCAAATACGCGGCAAATTCCGGCGTCCAGCAATGCGGGTTTTCCTCAATAATGGCATTGATCAACTGGATGCCAAAATTCATATGGATGCTCTCGTCGCGTAAAATGTACTGGATCTGTTCACAGGTGCCCGGCAGGCGGTTTTGGCGGCCGAAGGACAATAAAGTCACAAAACCGCTGTAGAAAAAAATCCCTTCCGTCACCACATAAAAGGCCGCCAGATTGTCGACGAATTTCTGCAGGCCTTTGGAAGTGGTCAAATCCACCTGCTCATCCAAGATCCCGTCCGTGCAACTCATGGAAAACTCGTCTTTTTCGTAAATCGCCTGGTTTTCCCGGTACATGTTGAAAATCTCGGTCTCATCCAAAGACAAAGACTCAACGATATATTGGAAGGTGTGCACGTGAATGGCCTCTTCAAAGGCCTGGCGCAGCAAATACTGGCGGCATTCCGGGTTGTCCACCAGCTTATAGATGGAAAGCACGATATTGTTGCCCACCAAGGTTTCAGCGGTTGAAAAAAAGCCCAGGTTGCGTTTGATCACATGGCGTTCATCGGGGGTAAACGCATTGGGGTTTTTCCATTGCTCAATGTCGCGCTGCATGGACACCTCGGTCGGCATCCAATGGTTGGCGCAGGCATCCAAATAATAATGCCAGGCCCATTTATATTTGATGGGCACCAGTTGATTGACGTCCACGGTGCGGCTGTTGAGGATGATCCTTTTGTTGTCGGCGCACACCCGCTCGCGCGTCATGCGGATGCCGCCGGAACATTGGGGAGCATCAGGATTTCTTATTTCAGACATTTGGCTGCTCTCTCCATCATTGATTTAATTATACCGCTATTTTTTGTGCGCTTCAATATCGATATTAACGGCCACATCATTGCCTACCACAAGACCGCCGCTATCCAAAGTCTTGGAAAAGGACAGTCCATAATCCTGGCGGTTGATGGTCAATTGACCGGCCATACCGATGGCGTTGCCGACCGGGCCTGAAATGGTCACCGGGAACGACACTTCTTTGGTAATGGCTTTGATGGTCAAGTCACCGCTTAGGATATAGGAGCCGCTGGTGCCGGACAAAGACTTGCTCACAAAAGTAATGGCCGGGAATTTGTCCACATCCAGAAAATCCGGCCCGCGCAAATGCTCATCACGTTTTTCCACAGCCGTATTGACGCTTTTGGCCTGGAGGATCGCCTCCGCTTTAAACGCGGCCGAATCTTGCTCATCATAAGTAATGCTCCCTTGAACATCGCTGAAAGACCCCTTGGTGGTGGAAACCATCATATGCTTGACCGCGAATCCTATGTTTGAATGGGCCGGATCAATGGCATAGATGTCCGCCGCATATACTTTGCCCACCAATAATATTGCCATGACACCTAAAAATAAAATTACCTTTTTCATATTTCCCCCCTGGTTTATGATTTTATCCCTGTACCTTTCTTTAATAGGATTAAATTAATCCCGGCAAGGCCCATTGTCAAGATAATCACAATAAAAACACAAGTCCCAACCGGGACATCCGAAAATCCAAAAAACCCATAACGAAACCCATTGATCATGTACACCAAGGGATTAAACCAGGATATGGCCTGCCAAACCTCCGGCAGATTGTGGATGGAATAAAACACCCCTCCCAGATAAATGAGCGGGGTGAGAATAAAATTCTGGAAAAAGGCCACTTCATCGAAACTACGGGCGAAAATGCCGTTGATCAATGCCGCCAGGGAAAATGCCGTGGAGGTAAATACCGTAAAAAACAACACCACCCAAATGTTATGGACCACCGGGTGCGCGAACAGGAATGAAATAATAAAGACTAAAATGCCGACCGTGATCCCGCGGGCCAGCCCCCCTAAAGTATATCCGGTGATAATCACCCATTCCGGGGTGGGCGACACCAAGACCTCCTCGATATTGCGCTGGAATTTAGCGCCAAAAAATGAGCTGACCACATTGCCGTAGGCGCTGCTGATGACCGCCATCATGACCAGGCCCGGGACAATGAAGGCCATGTAGGTGACCCCCTGGATGGGGGCGACCTGGACGCCGATGAACTTGCCGAAAATCAAGAAATACAAAGTCTGGGTGATCAAAGGCGGCAGCAGCGTCTGCGTCCATATGCGCAGGATGCGGGTCATTTCTTTGCGCACGATGGTCGACAATGAGATCAATTGCGCGCGCGGGGTCATTGCTTGATGATCTCCAAAAATATCTTTTCCAATCTTTGGCCCTTGGTCAAATTGGCCACCGTATCCAAACGCACGATTTCCCCCTGCTTGATGATGGCGGCATGGCGGCACATTTGTTCGACTTCTTCCAGATAATGGGTGGTCAAAATAATGGTGGTGCCCCGGGCATTGATTTCCCGCAAATATTCCCACATGCCGATGCGCAGCTCCACGTCCACCCCGGCGGTGGGTTCGTCCAGAATCAAAATTTTAGGATGATGGATTAGCCCCCGGGCGATCATGAGCCGGCGCTTCATCCCCCCTGACAGGGTGCGGGCCATGGCCCGGCGTTTTTCCCACAAGTCGACTTTTTTTAAAAGTCCTTCACTGTCCCGCAGGGCGGTCTTATAATCCACGCCGAAATACCCGGCCTGGTTGACCACAATGTCCTGCACATTTTCAAACATATGAAAATTAAATTCCTGCGGCACCACGCCCAAAAAGTTCTTTGCGGTGCTGAAATCATGGTCTATGTCATGGCCAAACACTTTGACCGTGCCGGCAGTTTTATTGACCAGGCCGGTCAAAATCCCGATCAAGGTGGTCTTCCCCGCCCCATTGGCCCCTAATAAAGCAAAAAAATCACCTTTCTCAACAATTAAACTAACACCCTTGAGAGC
>JACQQW010000093.1 GCA_016206745.1 Candidatus Omnitrophota bacterium
CAGGGAACGGTCGCGACCGTTCCCTGCAAGATGAAGGCCGCGACCGTTCCCTGCAATGGGTTTTAAAATGGTGATGCTTAAAGCCGAATCGACCAAATACATTTTAGCGACCCGTTTGATGTCCTCATTGGTGACATTCTTGACCGCCTGAACATAATGCCTGGAAAATTCAGGGTCGCCGCTGGCCGCTTCATCCATGGCCGCGCGGTAAGCTAAATTCGAGGAGGTTTGATTGCCGAACACAAACTGGCTTAAGCACCGGCGTTTGGTTTTTGCCAATTCTTCCGACGACAATCCCCGGCGTTTGATGTCCCCGGCAATGTCTTTAACAGCCGCCAACACTTGGGATAAATTGTCTTTATCCATCACACCTTCGATTTCAAGAATGCCCTTATCCAGCGGCGTAAAATTGGAACTGCTGATTTGATGAACCAAGTTTTTCTTTTTGTAAATGATTTCATAAAGCCTGGAACCTTCCCCCTGCCCCAAAGCCATGGCCAAAACATCCAAGGCATAAAGGTCAGGGTCGGTCAAAGCCACCCCTTGAAAAGCCAGGGAAAAACGAAACAGCGGGGTCTGGTAATATTCTTCATAATACCTCTGGGAAATCTGCGGCGGCTCGGGTGAAATGGCGCGTTCGGGATAAACCAAAGGCCTAAAATCTTTAAACGCTGTTTTGATCGAGGACATGGTTTCATTTAAATCCACCGCACCCGTCACCGACAAAATGATATTGTTGGGAATATACCGCGACCGGTAATACGCATAAAGTTCTTCCCGCGTGATGCTGTCAAATAAAGGAAGATACCCGATAATGGGATGGCGGTACGGATGGCGGATATAAACATTACGCAGCACATCCCGGCTTAACCGCCGGTCAGGGCGGTCATTGTACAGGCGCATTTCCCCGTGGATGACCTCCCGCTCTTTTTCCACCTGCGCGGGATCGAAGACGGAATTCATCAGCATGTCGCTGAGGATGTCCAGGCCCCGTTGAAATTCTCCTTTGGGGACGTCCAGAGTAACCATGGTGTAATCCAGCGTGGTCGACGCATTGATATTGCCGCCCAAAGATTGTATTTCTTTGGCAATGGCCCCCACCGGCCGTTTGTCCGTCCCCTTAAACAACATATGTTCGACAAAATGGGAAATACCCTTGCCCATAAATTTATCTTCCGTCGCTGATCCGGCTTTGACATAAGCGTAAATGGAAACAACCCCGCTGGAAGGC
Source organism: Candidatus Omnitrophota bacterium (assembly GCA_016206745.1). Taxonomy (GTDB): domain Bacteria; phylum Omnitrophota; class Gorgyraeia; order Zapsychrales; family Fredricksoniimonadaceae; genus JACQQW01. The sequence continues at coordinate 1,232 of JACQQW010000093.1, forward strand.
AAAGGCCGGACCAAAACGGTCAAGCCATTATCAAGGACGGTTTTCTCAATGTCATGGGAAGCAAAAACAAAAGAAGGGAAGGCAAAAACATAGACCAAGAGTTGCGCTAAACGCATAGATTAAGCATTCCGGCGCCGAAATTCATCTAAAATCCGGCGGATGTCCGAGGCCGAATTCTTCGCGATTTGGGAGCAAATGAAAATCACTAAAGAGAACTGCCACACGTCCTCCGGCCCGACCAGCAGGCCGGTCGAAGTGTTTTCCTCGCGCTGCAGGCGGTCGCCGTAATGCTTGACGGCATCTTCCACTTTTCCTTCGAACACATCCAAGGCATTGGTTTTGTTGTTGTACTTGAATGAAGGCAGGCTTACCCCGCGCACCAAAAAGAAATTGACCAGGGAATCTTTATCGGCCAGGACATCTTCAAAAGCAAACCCCTCGAATTGGGGAATGTTCGGCGGCAAGATCAGCGACGGACGGTCCACCATGACCTCTCCGGAGCGGACCACGGTGTCGCCGGGGTTGATGGCGGAAGCGGACAACAGCACATACGGCACCTGGGTCTGGTCAAACGTCTGCAAACCCAATATCCGCGAACGCACGATTTCAGTCCCTTTGAGCGCCCTGGCCCATGCTTCCTGAATATTCATTTTACTCCTGTAGCCGGATTTTAAAATTAGAAGTCAACGACAAACCATTATACGCCTGGATACGGACTTCCACAATAGAAGCATTATCGCTTTGACGGCGAACGTCCAAAGCCCGCATATGGCCGGCAATCACATGCGCGCCCCCCCTGCCCACGCGATTAAGATGATTGTCACCGGGGCCGATGCGGTATTGGACCGGCCCGTCTTTTCCATCCTGGAACGCGATCTCATGATACCATTGCCCGTCGGCAGGAACACCCCTGACGGTCACCGCCCGGGCGGACCCTAAGTCCCCCATCATGGCGCCCATGGCCTTGCGCAATTCCTTGGCCAATACCACCTGCAAGCGGTATTTTTGCGCATGGCTGTTATATATTAACCATGCGCCCGCCATCAAAATGACGGCTGTCAGAGAACAAATGATCCGTTTCACACAATTCCTTTATTTAACTGATTGCCTAAGACGAATCAGGCAGGATAAACTTAAATCAATCAGTTAAGGTAATCCTTAATATCTTGAAGGCTTAAATTTAAATATTCGCACGTATATTTTGGATAATGAGCCATCAACTTATTGGCTTTTTGTTTTAATGCCCCTATGCTTGTTGTTTGTTTCTTAATCTTAATTTCAGCCATAACAATGTTCTTTTTCATATCGTTAATGGCAACTAAATCAATTTCATTTTGATTGCCCTTTTCCCAATAAGAACCAATGCGGTTGTACTGATTGGTCTGCGCAAACAGATCATGATAAAACCTCTCTAAAACCTTACCGGCGCATGTTGGATAATCGCGTTTAATAAGGTCTTTAACATAGACAAAATTTCCGGTTTCAATCGAGCTTCTATTGCGATAAATAAAACGAAACCAAAAATTAAGGAAATTATCAATGATTTTGTACTTCTGCGACCTGGAATTAGGCTTGGCATCAATGGGTTTATACTTACTAATGATCGCGTAATCATTCTCCAGCCTGTCTAAATACCCTCCCACATTACTTTCTAAAATAGACTCGATTTCCGAACGGCTTGTTTTCCCGATAGAAATCAATTCCAATATAGAGAAATACGTCCCATACTCC
>JACQQW010000103.1 GCA_016206745.1 Candidatus Omnitrophota bacterium
ATATTGTGTGAAGGGTCGTGTATGGAAACCAATGAAATTAAAGATGTTAGAATCAAGAAACTGGACAATTTAAGGGCCAAAGGGATTGAGGCTTATGGCCGGCGGTTTTTGCGTACGCATACAATTGCAGACGTGCTGACCAATTTTCAGGAAGGGCAGAATGTGGTGCTGGCCGGGCGGATCATGGCGGACCGGTCCCATGGTAAAGTGCATTTTATGGATTTGATGGATCAAAGCGGCCGTATGCAATTGTTTGTGAAATTAGACGCAGTGGGGCAGGAAGCATTTGATGTTTTAGGGTCCTCCCTGGACATTGGCGATATCATCGGCGTCGAGGGCCAGACATTCATTACCAAAACCGGCCAGCAAAGCATCCGGGTCAGTAAATACGAAGTGCTTTCCAAATCTTTGCAGACCCTGCCGGAAAAATGGCACGGTTTAAAAGACGTGGACATCCGCTACCGCCAGCGGTATGTGGATTTGATCGCCAACCCGCAAGTCCGCGACGTGTTTATTAAACGCAGCAGGATCGTTTCTTTGGTCCGCAATTCTTTGGACCAGCGCGGGTTTCTGGAAGTGGAAACGCCGATGCTGCAGCCTTTGGCCGGCGGCGCGCGGGGACGGCCGTTTAAGACCCGTCACAACACCCTGGACATGGACGTATTTTTGCGCATCGCTCCGGAATTGTATTTAAAGCGCCTGCTCGTCGGGGGTCTGGAAAAAGTGTATGAGATCAACCGCAATTTCCGCAATGAAGGGATTTCCACCCGGCATAACCCGGAATTCACCATGCTGGAGGTGTACCAGTCCTTCGGCAATTTTGAGGACATGATGAAATTGACCGAGGACATGGTGTCCGCGCTGGTCATGGACGTCAACGGCTCATATAAAGTGACATACCAGGGGCAGGACATTGATTTTACCCCGCCCTGGGAACGCCGTTCGTTCGCGGGGGTGGTGAAGGAACATTTTGACATTAATCCACAAGACACGGCGCAGCTTATGTTGGAAAAAGTCAAGATCAAGCGTCCGGGCCATGCGCATGTGGAACGCCTGACCCGTTCGGCGGTGATGAAGATCGTGGAGGAAATCCTCGATGCAAAAGCCACCGCCAACCCGGTGTTCATGCTCGATTATTTTACTTTTCTTTCCCCCCTGGCCAAGGCCAGGCCCGACAATCCGGCCGTGGCAGAGCGTTTTGAGTTTTTTATCGCGGGCATGGAAGTGGGCAATGCCTATTCCGAGCTCAATGACCCGCAGGAACAGCGCCAGCGCCTGATGGCGGATCTGGACGATGATGTGGAAACCGGAAACCGGGTCATTGATGAGGATTTTGTGACCGCGCTGGAATACGGGATGCCGCCGGCCGGGGGATTGGGTATCGGCATTGACCGCTTGGTCATGCTCTTGACCGATTCCGCGTCGATCAGGGACGTGATTTTATTTCCTTTGCTGAAACCGGAGGCGTAAGAGTGGGATTTTCGATTTGGATGGCGTTTCGGTATTTGAATGCCAAGAAGGACAAATTTCTGGCGGTGATCAATTTTGTGTCCGTGGCCGGGATCACCATCGGGGTTGCGGCATTGATCATTGTTATCGGCGTCATGAGCGGTTTTGACCATGACCTGCGGGAAAAGATCGTTGGGGCCAATGCCCATGTATCGGTTGAGCGTGAAAGCGGTTTAAAGCAGTATAAAGAACTGGATGGGAAATTAAAAGACGTGGCCGGCGTAACGGCAACCACTCCCTATGTCCATGGCAATGTTTTTTTGGAGTCGACCCAGCGCGCGGTCAGTTTGATTTTGCGGGGGGTCAATCCCGCCACCGAGGGCAGTGTCACCAAGATCGACCAATATTTGGACAAAGGCAGGATCGCGGATCTTAAAGACAATGAGGTGGTCATCGGCAGCCAATTGGCTTCTTTTTACGGATATCAACCCGGCGATGAGTTGACGATCATTGCCCCGGCCTCCGGGGTGGCGGGTGAGGGCTGGCGGTTTAAGTTTAAAGTCGGCGGTATTTTTACTTCCGGGATGTACGATTATGACATGAATTTGATCATCGTGTCCCTGGCCCAGGCGCAGGCGATTTTCCACGTCGGGCCGGACGTGGTCACCGGCATCGGCCTGAAGCTTAAGAATCCCGAGACTGCGTCCCAGGTGAAAGCGGACATTTATAACATTTTGGGGTACAGTTTTTTGGTGCGCACCTGGATGGAACAGAATGCCAATTTTTTTGCCGCCCTGGCATTGGAAAAAATCGCGATGTTTATTATCCTGACGCTCATTGTCCTGGTGGCTTCATTTAATATCGTCAGCACCTTGATTGTGACGGTGACCAGCAAAGTCAAAGACATCGGGACTTTAATGGCGCTGGGGGCCTCGCGCAAAATGATCCGGGCCATTTTTACCATCCAGGGGCTGGCCATCGGATTAAGCGGGACATTCTGGGGGTTTGCCCTGGGGGTGGGATTGAGCTTATTATTGAAAAAATACCATTTTGTCGAATTGCCGCAGGACATTTATTACATTAAACATTTGCCGGTGCTCATCCAGGCCAGCGACGTGGGGTGCATCGTTGGGGCGGCGATGGCGATCACCTATGCGGCAACTATTTATCCGGCCTTTAAAGCCAGCCGTCTGGAGCCGGTGGAAGCGTTGAGGTATGCGTAAATTCCTCAGAGAGATTCAGCAAAAGCCTCAAGTACAATTGGCAGTATAAATTATGTTGTTAATTGAGTGTGGATAATTTTTTCAAGTAAATGGGTGTAAGGAATTTTGCTGAGGGAAGCCTTGCGCCGTAGCAGGCGCCAGTCTTTTTCATCCAGGGAAATAAGGATCTTGTGGGTCGGTTGTGGAAAAGAGATGTCGGTCTTAACAGTTTCGCTGATAAAGTCCGTTGAATCATGAGTGTCAAAGAAGATAGCGGCATCCCTATCTGTCTTAAATTCTGGAATCGAGGTCTTTTTCATAAGTCATTTCTCCTGGCGGTAAAAATGCTTTTCTTTTTCAGTCATTGGTCTGGAAGTAATAGTGTATGCTGTGGATCTGTTTTTAAGCCGTATAACCGTCAGTAGGTACCGGCCGCTGTCCGTTTGTCCATAGATAAGAAAAAGCCCTTCGCGGGTTTTTCGACATACTGATTGATTAAAACAAGCTTCTTCAACTTCCTGAGGAGTAACATTATGGCGGTCAATATGCTCAATGTTCCATTCATTCCATTCAAATTGTTGTATTGTCAAAAGCTGCCTCCTAATTATCGTTAATTATAGGGGGCATTTTCTTATTAGTCAAGAAGAAGCAAGGTCCCTAAGCAAGGTCCCTAAAATTAAAGGTTAGCATGCATCGATTCCTAAATCAAATGCGGTTTCTGAATATATGGTGGTTGCCTAAGATTTTATTTTGATAAGTTTCTCCAGTTCTCGACGAAGTAAACGCTTTCCTGAGATACCGGCAGGGATTCACCGTGCCCTGTCTATTGCTAGGGATTTGCAATTAAAGAGCCATGTCGGATAATTCTGTCACGCAAGCATTGAAAATGTGTAAGTTTTTGTCTTAAAGTTTACGAAGTTGAATCAAATTCTTGCTCTTTCAGAATAATAATCAACCTTAACCGACTTGCTGATGATATTCAAGCAGGAATTAAAAATTTGCTGGGCAACGATGCAGGACATAATACTCTGCAGAAACATTACGAGAAAATCGTACAGCCGCTATTATTGGACAGGGTCAATCTCGACTTAAACAATGAATTTTGCTGGGCTATCGAGCAACGCGACAAAGATAACGTAATCCAGCTGCCTTCCGGTAATATCGCTAAAAGACTTCCCAAGAAACTGCAATCCACAGCTTCAATAAGTTACTCCCAACTTTAAAATTTCTGATATAATAAAATTTTGGATGGGTGATTATGTCTATAAAAGTGACCAATGTCCATAAAACCTATCGCCAGGCGGGGAATATCCTGCATGTGCTCAAAGGGGTTTCGTTTGAAATTGCCGAAGGTGAAATCTTGGGCCTAGTCGGCCCCTCCGGCGCGGGGAAGTCGACCTTATTGCATATTTTGGGCGGATTGGACAAGCCCACGCAGGGAGAGGTGGAATTTTTCGGCCAAAATATGTATGCGTTATCAGACGAACGGCGCGCCAAATTGCGCAATGAACAGATCGGTTTTGTGTTCCAATTTTATCACCTGCTCCCGGAATTGACCGCCCTGGAGAATGTCATTTTACCGGCCCTGGTCAAAAATAATTCAAGAAAAACGGGCGCGATTGAGTTGGACGGGGTAAAATTATTGGAACAGGTCGGTCTGGGCGGCCGGGTCACGCACCGTCCCAGCCAATTGTCCGGGGGCGAGCAGCAAAGGGTGGCTATCGCGCGGGCCCTGATGAACGGCCCCAAGGTGGTTTTGTGCGATGAACCGACAGGCAATTTGGATTCAGCGTCCGGCGCGATGGTGATGGATATTTTATTGGGGTTGAACGCCCGGGCTAAGCAGACGGTGGTGATCGTCACGCATGATGAAAAAATCGCCCGGCGGGTGGGGCGCGTGATCAATATCCGGGACGGGGGAATAGAAAGGTAGTTATGAAGATTTATCTCAACGGCAAATGTGTGAATAAGGAAGAGGCAAAGATTTCCGTGTTTGACCATGGGTTTCTTTATGGCGACGGGGCGTTTGAAGGCATCCGTTCCTATAATGGGCTGGTCTTTCGCCTGAACGAACATGTTGACCGTTTGTATGAAACCATGCATACGCTTTTGATCGATCCGCGCCTGACTAAAAAAGAAATGACTGAGGCGGTGGTGGCGACCCTGAAAGCCAACCGGTTGAAAGACGCTTATATCCGTTTGATCGTCAGCCGGGGGGACGGGGATTTAGGGTTGGACCCGCGCAAATGTTTCGGCAGGCCTAATGTGGTCATCATCACCGACAAGATTGCCTTGTATCCGGCCCAGTTATATGAAAAGGGGATGGAAATCATTACGGTGGCCACGATTAAAAACCATCCCAATGCGCTTGACCCGAGGTTAAAATCGCTTAATTACCTGAATAATATCCTGGCCAAGATCGAGGCCGCGCATTGCGGCTATAATGAGGCCATCATGCTCGACGGCAATGGCTATGTGGGGGAATGCACGGGCGACAATGTGTTTATCATCAAGAACGGGGCGCTGTCAACGCCGCATACCGCGCGCCTCAAAGGGATCACCGCCGCGGCGATCCTGGACATTGCCGCTGCCATGAAGATCAAGGCCGTCGAGGGCCTTATCACCCGGCATGAGGTGTATAATGCCCATGAGTGCTTTTTGACCGGCACCGCGGCGGAGTTGATCCCGGTGGTCAAGGTCGACGGCCGCGCTATTGGCGACGGCCGGCCCGGGAAAGTGACGGGGAAATTGTTAAAGGCATTTCAGGCATTGACTAAAAGAGATGGCGTGAAATATGCAGTGTGATATGTGCGGTAAAAAGAAAGCCACGGTGCATTTGACCGAAATCGTGGATGAGCAGATGTCGGAGATGCATCTGTGCGAAGAGTGCGCGCGCAATAAAAGCGCCCAGATGGAACAGCAATTCGGCTTGGGCGATTTATTGGCGGGCCTCTCCGATGCGGGCAAGACCGCGTCTGCCGCCGACCCGAAAAATGCCCTGGTGTGTTCCGGGTGCGGGCTCAATTACGAGGATTTCCGCAAATTCGGCCGGTTGGGCTGCGGGCAATGTTATACTTCGTTCAAAGAGCATCTTGAGGGGCTTTTGCGGAAGATCCACGGCTCCAGCCGCCATCTGGGCAAGGTGCCGGTGTCTTTATTGCCGCCGGGGACGGCGCCGGCCCCGGCGTTGAATTTGAGCGCGGATGTGGCGGCGGCGCCTTTGACTGTGCCCACTGTTGAGGACTTGAAAAAACAACTGCACACGGCCATTAATGCCGAAGATTTTGAACAGGCGGCTTTGTTAAGGGATAAAATACGGGCATTGGAACAGAAAAAATGAAGATCGAAGAGCTTTTAAACCATACCGGCGAGTGGCTGCGCGGCACGGGCCCGAGCGCGAACATTGTCATGAGTTCGCGCATACGCTTAGCGCGCAATTTGGACCCGGCGGTATTCACCAATAAAGCCGGCAAGAAAAACCTGGAGTCGGTGTTTATCGCCGTGGAAAAGGCCGCCGGCAACATCAGTTTGTTTAAAGGCGCGTCGCTTTTTCGCATGGTCGAGCTTGACCCGGTGGACCGGCAACTGCTGGTCGAACGCCACCTGATGAGCCACGAGCATGCCTCAAATCCGGAAGGCAAAGGGCTGCTGGTATCTACCGAAGAGGTCGTATCGGTCATGATCAATGAGGAAGACCATTTGCGCATCCAGGTCATGCGTTCCGGCCTGAATTTGACCGACGCCTGGAGCATTATTAACGCCATCGACGATGCCTTTGCCAGGGAATTCAAATATGCGTTTTTGCCCAATTGGGGATATTTGACCGCCTGCCCGACCAACACGGGCACGGCCATGCGCGGCAGCGTCATGGTGCATTTGCCGGCGCTGGTCATGACCAAACAGATCAACAAAGTCTTGGCCGCGATTTCCAAATTGTCATTTGCCAGCCGCGGGTTTTACGGCGAGGGCACCCAGGCCTCCGGTAATTTTTACCAGATTTCCAACCAGGTGTCCCTGGGCCACAGCGAAGCCGATATCATCCAGAACATCAACGGCCTGATCCGCCAGGTCATTGAACAGGAAGAGCAGGCCCGCCAGGCCCTGCTGGTGCAGAGCCGCCCCATGCTCGAGGACAAGATCTGCCGGTCATGGGGCTTGCTGAAGACCGCGCGCATCATCTCCAGCCAGGAGGCCATTGAGCTGTTTTCGATGGCCCGCCTGGGGGTGGACATGGGCATTTTAAAAAATGTGGACCATAAAGCCATTAATGAGCTTTTTATTGTGATCCAGCCGGCGCATTTACAAAAAATCGAAGGCAAAAAATTAAACGCGTTTGAACGCGACACCAAACGGGCCGCGGTCATACGCCAGAAGCTGGGAGGTAATCATGTTTAACCGGTTCACGGAACGGGCACGCAAAGTCATTGTTTACGCCAAGGAAGAAGCGCGGCGTTTTAACCACGATTATATCGGCACCGAGCATTTATTGCTGGGGCTTATCCGGGAAGGCGAAGGGGTCGCGGCCGCGGTGCTGCAGAAACTGGGTCTGGACCTGGAAACCATCCGTCTGGAGGTGGAGAAACTGGTCCAGCCGGGGCCGCAGACTCAGGTCATGGGGGACATCCCTTTTACCCCGCGTTCGAAAAAAGCGCTGGAGCTCTCCGCCGAGGAGGCCAGGGCGCTGGGGCACAATTATATCGGCACCGAACATTTATTGCTGGGACTGGTCAAAGAAGGCGAGGGCATGGCCTACCGGGTCTTGCTCAACCTCGGCCTGGATTTGGGCAAGCTGCGCAATGAGGTCATGGAATTGCTGGGATCCGGAATCCCCGGGTACGGGCAGCAGCAGGAAGCGGCCAAGACCGGCAAGACCCCGGCGATCGACGCTTATGGGCGGAATTTGAATAAAATGGCGCGGGAAGGAAAACTGGATCCGGTGATCGGTCGCAAAAATGAAATCGAGCGCGTCGTCCAGATTTTGTCGCGGCGCACCAAAAACAACCCTGTGCTTTTAGGGGAGGCGGGCATCGGCAAGACCGCCATTGTCGAAGGGCTGGCCCAGCAAATCGTGGCCGGCGATGTGCCTGAGATCCTGCGCGACAAGACCATCGTGGTGCTGGACCTGGCCATGATGATCGCGGGCACCAAATACCGCGGCCAGTTCGAGGAACGCATCAAGGCGGTCATGGA
>JACQQW010000104.1 GCA_016206745.1 Candidatus Omnitrophota bacterium
CCAAGAAACCATGTCCCTGGCCGCGCAATTCACCAGGCATTTAAAGCCCGGTGACATTATATTTCTGGAGGGGGAGTTGGGCGCGGGCAAGACGGTTTTTACCAAGGGCATGGCCAAGGCCTTGAGGGTCAATCCCCAAAAGGTCACCAGCCCCACGTTTGTTTTAATGAATTATTATAAAGGCAAACTGCCCATATACCATTTTGATTTGTACCGCCTGGAAAATTCGGAGGAATTAAAAACGGTGCAGTTGGACGAGTATTTTTACGGCGACGGCATCAGCGTCATCGAATGGCCGCAGCGTCTGGGGGGTTTTGCGCCCAAACAACATTGGCTGGTGGCATTAAAACATAAAAGCGAACATCAACGGCAGATATGCATCTCTTATCCATCGAATCCTCAACGAAAATTTTCGCTTTAGCCGTATCCAGGGACGGTCAGATATTGCGTTACCGCAATTTGAAGACCCATAAAGTCCTGGAAGATTCCATGATCCCGGCCATTGACCGGATTTTGTCCTCCGCCGGTGTTCCGTTTAAGAAACTGGATGCTTTTGCCATTGGCTTAGGTCCCGGGTCATTCACCAGCCTGCGGGTGGGGCTGTCGACGGTGAAAGCTTTTGCCATGGCAACACATAAGCCCGTGGTTGGGGTGTGCAGTCTGGATGTGATTGCACAAGGGGCAGGGTCTATTGGCTGCGATGAAATCTGCGTGATTACGGACGCGCGGCGGGATTTATTGTACAGCGCCTTTTATCAAAAGGCCGCTGATGGCCTAAAACTCAAAGGTGATTATCAATTGGCCGATTTAAAGACGATTTTGGAACAAGCGCGGGGACGCACCTTGTTTGTGGGGGATGGCGCAGGGATGTGCCGCCAGGCCATTGAGCGCGGTTATGAAGAACATGCCCGATCCAATCCGACGGATTGTGTTTGCCTTTTTGCCCCGGAGAAATTCTGGTTTCCTCGAGGACGGCATTTGGCTAAACTGGGGTTTGAGCGTCTTTCCAAAGGGCAAAGCGATGACGCGGCAAAGCTTGTGCCGATGTATTTATACCCGCGTGACTGTCAGGTGGGCCGATGAATGTTGTTTGGGCGGAAATCGACCTGAAGGCCTTGGCCTATAATTTCCATCAATTGCAGAAATTGGCCGGTCATCACATGTCCGGCAATGATCTTATGCCCGTCATCAAAGCGGAGGCTTATGGCCATGGCATGGTCGAAGTGGCCAAAACACTCGATGAGCAGGGATGCCGTTTTTTTGGCGTTTCCAATGCGGCTGAAGGCAGGGCCTTGCGGGAGGCGGGTTTTAAACAGAAAATCCTTTTATTTGAGAGCACTTTGACCGGCGACGCGCAGGGCATTGCCGAATACGCGTTGACGCCGACGGTGTGCGCCATGGGACTGGCCAAAGCGCTTGAAATCCAAGCCCAACGCGCGAACACGGAAATCCCCATTCATATAAAAGTGGACACCGGCATGGGGCGGCTGGGATTAGATGAGGCCGGGGCCTTGGCCTTTGTGGAAGAAATACGCGAAACCTGTCCGCTCCTGACCCTGGAGGGCATTTACACGCATTTTCCCTTGGCCGACACCGACCGGGAATTCACCTTTGCCCAAATGCGGCGGTTTAGGGACATTGTGTTTAGTCTGGAAAACCGGTTCATTACCTTTAAATACGTCCATGCCGGCAATAGCATGGGCCTGGGGGATTATAAGTCGGAGCTTTTTAACCTCGCCCGGCCGGGGCTCATGCTCTATGGGTTATACCCGTCCCGGGAATTGAAATCCAAATTGACGCTCAAACCCGTAATGGCGGTCAAGACCAAAATTATTTTCGTCAAGACCATTGCCAGAGGCCGGGGCATCAGTTACGGACACACCTTTAAAGCCAAACACGACATGGCCATTGCCGTTTTGCCCGTGGGGTACAGCAATGGGTATTTGCGGGCCCTGTCCAATAAAGCCTTTGTTTTGATTGCCGGCCTGCGCTGTCCGGTGATCGGCCGGGTGACCATGGACCAGATGATGGTTGATATTACGTCCATCGGACCATCCGGCTATATGCCCAAGATTGGGGACGAAGCGGTCTTGATCGGCGCCCAAAAAGACGCGCATATCAGCGCTGATGAAGTCGCCGATTGGGCCGGCACCATCAGCTATGAAATCCTCTGCTCGCTGGGCGGCCGTCTTCCCAGGGTTTTTCTTTGATTGTCCGTTCAATGTGTGATATACTTAATTCAGATGAATTCGGAATTACTGACTAATACTGATTATATTAAAGGAGGCCTTCATGGTAAGCACATTGCCTAAATCCGTTAAGCTTTGGGGGCGGGGGCAGCTCACCATTCCCAAGGAAGCGCGCGAGGCCTTAAAGCTGGGTGATGAGGCCCAATTAAATGTATTTGTGGTCGGGCAATGCCTTATGTTGACCCCAAAGCGTTTGATGAGGGCCTCGCTGGCCAAAGACGTGGAAAAAAGCATGAAGGAGCAAAGGCTCAGCCTGAAAGATTTGCTCAATGATTTAAAGATAGAGCGCCGGCGCTATACGCAGGAGAAGCATGCCGGATAATCAGTGGAAGGTCTTTCTTGACACCAATGTCCTTATCGCCGGCCTGGTATCCCGCACCGGGGCATCAGCGGCGATTTTGGACCTTGGAGAGGCGGAAGAAATCCGCATCGTCATCAGCCGGCATGTCCTTATAGAAGCCGACCGCGTTTTTTTAGCCAAATTTTCCCCTCTTATTGATCGATTCCGGATGTTTATCAAGAATTTAGCCCCGCTACTCATCGATGATCCGCAACCCCAAGCTGTGCGTGAAGCCGGGAAAGTCATTGAGCCCGACGATGCGCCCATCTTGGCGGCCGTTAAAAATGAAGATATCGACTATCTGGTCACATTAAATACAAAGCATTTTAAAACAGCCAAAGCGCGGGCTTACCTATCGACCCCCATCCTGACCCCAGGAGAATTTCTCACCGCTTTCCGCGCATTCTGGGAAAAAAATAGTTGATCTTTTCGGTTAATCATGGAAACCGATTTCTTGAAATCCAACGAGATGCTTTTGGTACCCGGATTTATGCTTTCGTTCCAACTCTAATAATTGGTGCCTTTTGACCGCTTCTTTTAAAGCTTCCCGCTTTAGAAATTTTTTTTGATGGCGATGGCGGCTATGGTCAAAAAGACCGCGGGCGCCAGCCAGGCCGCGGCCAGTGGTTCCAGGGCCCCGCCTTTGCCCAGCGCCAGACCCACCGCGTCCAGGACATAATACAGGAACCCGATTATGACCGCGATGCCGATGGCGGCGAAGGTCGCGGCCTTGCGGCGTCCCGTTTGAAGGGCAAACGGCAGCCCCGCCAGGACAATGACCAGGGTGCGGAAGGGGAAGGCGATCTTTTGGTGCAGGTCCACCTCGAGGTTATTGATGGTTTTAATCGCCCCGCTGCCGGAAAAACGGTTGATGTATGCGGACAATTGTTTGATGTTCATGGCCGTGACGTCCATCCGCTGTCTTAGAAAATCCTTCGGGGTCTCCTTGATGTCCATTAATTTTTCCTGGTAAATCTTGACCTCGCCGGGGACATTGGGGAGGTTTGTATTGTATTCGGTGATCTGGCAATTAAAGAATTTCCAGGCGATGTCGCCGGTCCATTTGCCTTTGAGCGCCACGATTTTTTCCCGCAGGTTCTGGTGTTCGTCGTGGCCTATGATGGTAACCCTTGAGAGCTCGTTGGTATTCGGGTCAAAGGCCTCCACGAAGAACAGCCGGTTCTTCATGCCGTAAAAGGTGAGGTTTTTGATCGGGGGCCGGCCCTTGTCTTTGTCCGCGACGGTGATCTTGATCTGCTGCTCGCGGATTTCCTGGTTGGCGATGGACGATTGCGGCACAAAGCGTTCATTGACCAAAAAGACAAACGCGCACACCAGCGCGGCAAAAATGAGGGCGGGGCGGGTGATGTGCCAGAAGTCCATGCCGGAAGCGCGCGCGGCGATGATCTCATTGTTGCCGTTTAAGCTGCTGTAGGTAAACAGCACGGCGATCAGGCATGCCATGGTGGAGGTGTTGACAATGACCATGGGCAGGAATGAAACATAATATTGGGCGATCACCGTCAGGGGCACTTTTTTCTCGATAAAGTCCTGCAGGCTGCCGAAGGTGTCGATGAGGATAAATAAAAAGGCGAAACAGATGACGGTGCCTATAAAAATACCGGCGATGGATTTGAGGACATAGCGGTCTAGGATGCGCATAGTTTCCAGTTTAAACCAAGGACAATGACGCCCAGGATGATGTCGGGGGCCCACATGGTCAAGGCGGGATCCATCACATTCTGGCTGGCCAAACCCTGGCAGGCCAGGGACAATAGGTAATAGGGCGCGGCAAAAAGGACGGCGAATAAAATATTGGCGGATTTGGCCCGGCGGTGGGTAATGACCGCAAATGGAAAGCCCAGCAATATGAACAATAACGGGGTCATGGACCAGGCCAGCCGGCGATGGTATTCGGTGATCAGCGGCGAGGCGTCAATGGACATTGCGCCGAACTCTTTGGCCTTGGCCTGTAGTTCCTGCAGGGTCATGGCTTTTGGCTTTTTGTCCGCCCTGGCCCTTTTTTTGGAAAGGTCCATGGTTATGAAGGAGTTTTGGAAATTGAGTTTATAAAAATTATTGGGGTTCTTCAAGTCCGGTTCGTCGGAGGTGCCGTTGATCAATTTCAGCATGATTTTGTCCTGGCTTGGGACTTTGACGAACTCGCCTTCCTGGGCAATGATGGTGCGCGTCGGTTTATTGGGCTGGGGCTGGTAGATCCGCACCCCGTAAAGCCGGTCATTGTCGATGCGGTAGATAAAAATGATGTATTTGTCGAATGCATTGATGAAACTGCCGGCCTCCAGCATGGCGATGGGGTTTTGGCTGCCGGTTTCCTGCAAGATGCGGGTTTGCGCGTCGTAAGCGGCGGGGATGATGCGGTCATTGAGGATATGCACCAAAAGGCCCAGGATGATGCCGATGACCGCCA
>JACQQW010000108.1 GCA_016206745.1 Candidatus Omnitrophota bacterium
CTCTTTCTTTTGTGTCAACGATCCCTGCGATTTTAAACTTGTTCTCAGATTCGATAACATCAATGCAGGATTTGCAATGACCGCCACCGCCAATTAGAATTAAATTCTTCTTAACCACCTAAAACCTTTCTGATCATCAAAGCTGTTTCTTCCATATCTTTTACCTCATTTAAAACCGAACCCGGCAAACAAAGCCCGCGGCCATAGATTTCAGCCGCATGAACGCAATGGCCCGCATATTTCTTTAAATAAGGCATTTCATTGACAGGCACAAATATTCTCCTGGTAGGGACGCCCTTGTTTTTTAAAGTATGCATCAAATCAGGAATATCAATGTTCTTTTCGATCTCGATGCACGTCAGCCAGCCGCTTTCGACGGCATTGTCGTATTGGCCCTGGAAACTCACGCAAGACAAGCCGCCTAACTTTTCCTGGTATATGCCTTTGAAGCGTTTTTTTTTGTCCAAGAACATGTCTATTTGTTCAAATTGGGCTAGGCCTAAAGCAGCTTCAATATTGGTCATTCGAAAATTAAACCCCATTTCAGAATGAAAACCCGGCCTGTCTTTGTCCTTTGACTGATTGGCTAAATACCGGATATGCTCGATCCTTTCAATATCGTTGCCCACAACCATGCCGCCGCCGCCGGTGGTTATCAATTTATTCCCATTGAAACTAAAACATCCGAAATTACCGAAAGACCCCGTGTGTTTGCCATCCACGGTCGCGCCCAGACTTTCCGTCGCGTCCTCGATCACATGCAGTCCATGCTCACGGGCAATGTCCATGATCTCCCCCATATGGCATGGATTGCCGTACAAATGCGCGGGGACGATCGCCTTTGTCCTGCCGGTGACGGCTTCCTTGACCCTGGCAGGATCGATGTTCCAGGTCTTGATGTCGACATCCACGATCACCGGGGTCGCGCCCGCGTAAAGAACGGGATTGACCGTGGCCGCGAACGTCAGGGCCGGCACAATCACTTCATCGCCCGGGCCCAACCCCAATTCATACAAGGCCATATAAATGGCCGCAGTGCCGCTTTGAAGGGCGGCCGCGCCTTTAACCCCCAAATAATCCGCCATCTTCCGCTCAAATTCAGGGATAAAAGGCCCCACCGATGAAATAAACCCGGAATCAATGGCCTGGCATAAATATTTCTTTTCTATTTCCCCAAGACTTGGGGCATCCAGCTGTATTTCTTTAAACATTGTAAACATCTGTTTTGTATAAATTGATGTTCCCCGGATCTTTGAACCAGTCCACCGTCTTCTCAAGCCCCGCGTCCAGGTCAAAGGCGGGTTTCCATGCCGTCAATTTCTTGATCTTTTGATTGTCCCCCAGCAGCCGGTCGACTTCGCTGTTCTTAGGGCGCATCCGCTGTTTGTCTTCCAATATGTTCGCGTTGGAATGAACAATCCCCTTGATCTTGCCGGCCAGATCGCCCATGGAAATCTCCTGCCCCGTGGCGATATTGACATCTTCCCCCATGACTTTATCGGATTTGGCGATCGCGATAAAACCGCTGACCGTGTCCTTGACATAAACCAGGTCCCTGGTCGGATGCAGGGACCCCAGCCTGATCTGTTTGGCGCCGGACAATAGCTGGGTGATGATCGTCGGAATAATGGCCCGCGCGCTTTGCCGGGGCCCATAGGTGTTAAATGGACGGACAATGGTCACCGGAAGGTCAAAACTGCGATAAAAAGAAATAGCCATGTGGTCCGCGCCTATCTTGGTCGCTGAATAGGGGGATTGCGCTTGCCTGGGATGGTTTTCGCCAATAGGGACATGTTGCGCCGTCCCGTACACTTCCGAGGTCGATGTGACCAGTACTTTGGAAACATCCCGGTCCATGGCCGCTTGCAATATGTTTAATGTGCCTTTCACATTGGTATCCACGTAAGAGTCCGGGGAGTGGTAAGAAAAAGGGATGCCAATCAGCGCGGCCAAGTGAAAAACAATGTCCATCCCTTCCATCGCCTCCCGGACGCCATTGGGGTCCCTGATGTCCCCTGAAAAAACGTCCAACTGTTTCTTTTGATTGGGGGCCAGAGAGTCCAGCCATCCCCAGGAATTGAAAGAGTTATAATACACAAAAGCCCGCACATCGGCGCCTTCTTCTAGAAGCCCTTCCACAAGATGCGACCCAATAAATCCATCCGCTCCCGTCACCAGAATTTTCTTTGCCTTTAATTCCATGCCATCACCCCATCACTTCTCCGGCAACCTCATCATTCACGCCATCTTCCGCCATATGAAGGTCATAATATAGCTTTTTATTTTTCATCAACTCCGTATGCGTGCCTTGCTCACGGATTTCCCCTCTTTCCAGGATGATAATCTTGTCCGCGTTTTGGACTGTGGATAATCTGTGGGCGATGACCATGACCGTCGCGTGCTTAGAAATATTGTTGATCGCTTTCTGGATTTTCTTCTCGGAAATATTGTCCAAAGAACTCGTTGCCTCATCAAACACAATGATCTCCGGTTTTCTCAACATGGCCCTGGCGATCGCGACCCTCTGCCTTTGCCCTCCCGATAGTTTTATCCCCGAATCGCCAACGACCGTATCATAACCATGCGGCGTGTCCATAATAAAATCATGCGCATTGGCCAGTTTGGCCGCCTCTTCGATCATTGGTCCCGCGCAATCTTCCATGCCGAACCTGATGTTCTCCTTGATGGAGGTGTTAAAAATAAACGTCTCCTGACTGACATAACCGATCCTGCTTAAATACGTCTTATTATCAAATTCCGAAATATTTTCCCCGTCTATCTTGATTGATCCCTTATCAGGCCGATAAAGTTTAAGCAAAAGATTAATGACCGTGGTTTTCCCCGAACCGGA
>JACQQW010000102.1 GCA_016206745.1 Candidatus Omnitrophota bacterium
GGCATATACATATACGGTCTCACCAGAATTAAGGAATCTGATTTTCATTACTGGACTATTCGAGTCGAAATTCAAGAAAAGCATGGTCCAACTATTTATGATGTCCAAAAGTAAAATGGGAAGCATTTAAATATGAATACGATGAATCTCAAGATCAAATTGTTCCTAGACGGTCCGGATTGTATGTCCAATATCCATTGATGCTGGCATGGGCCGTGACCATACATAAAAGCCAAGGGAAAACGCTGGAGAAGGTGCGGGTTGATTTAGGTGAAGGCGCTTTTGATTTCGGTCAGGTTTATGTGGCCTTGAGCCGGTGTCGATCATTGGAGGATATTCATTTGGTCCGTCCGATAAAGGCCAATGACATCAAATGTGACCCTGTGATTAAACGGTTTTATGAGGCTTTGTCGGCGGGATAATGAGTATCGAGCTAAAGACAGTTGATGCAATACAGTTTCGGAAGAAATTAGATTCTGGCAGAACAGGTCCGTGTATTTTTGATTGTGAGGATATTGTTACTAATCAGAAAGAAGAGTATGTTGTAAAACTTAAACTGATTTTGGGCTGGGGGTCAGGAAATAAATTTGCGGCCCATATTCCCCAACTTATGAGGGATTTTGAGGAGAATATTTTATACAAATATACGCCATGTCTTTTAAAGAAGGATGATATTGCCTTGGCATTGGCAGAGGTGCATGTGGAGCTGGTGTTGATTCATCCGTTTCGGGAAGGCAATGGTCGTCTATCCCGTTTATTGGCTATTTTGATGGCATTACAGGCGGGGTTACCGATTTTAGATTTCAGTGATATTCAGGGAAAAAGACGTGAGGTTTATTTTAAAGGCGTTCAACAAGAATTAGCCCGTAATTATAAGCCGATGGAAGATGTTTTTAAGCGGATTATCGCGAAAAGTGTTTCGCGCGTGAAGAAGTAGATTTTCTGGCTTTGGCAACAATGGCCTTTTTTAAAGATGATTTGACGCGGCCGATTTCAACCGCCGTGGAAGAACTTACGCTGGCGGCCATCTGATCAGCATAAGACTCAGGGTCGCGCAAGTAAGGATTGGATTCAAATATCGTTTCACGTTTCATAATTATAGTATAACACAAATTATCGAGATGATAGGGTAAATTGCCAGTGACACACAATGTTATTTTGATTTACCGAAGAGCTGGAGAAAATAGAGGACGATCTTATTTTCTTGAACAATTTGGTCGTGGAACGGTTGAAATTGATCGCTCAGGCTAAAAGCACGCATATGATGAGCAGATTCAATAGTATAGTGTTTCTCTAATGAAAAGATTCTTTCGACACTGTCGAAAGAATTGAGCAAAAGCGGTATTCGTGTGGCGGAATACATGACTGAATTGATGCCCAAAGCCCTTTTGGAAAAGAAATTCCATGGGGCAATTAAACTTGCCCGTATGCGTCTTGATCATAAAGGCAAAGAAGGTTAAGTGGATACGCCAAGAAGACAGGCCGGTGGGCCAAAATGATGAGGAATAAGAAAGCAAAATCAAAACTTGCAGGTATACCGGATAGAGGGTATACTTTAATCAACATACCCGCCACGCCTCTTGGCCTTCGGCTAATGCGCATTTTGGGCGGGTTTCTATTTTTATGGAACAATACCGCAAGCCGCCCTTAACTTACGCCCAGCAAATTGATCTGCTTGCCTCCAGGGGCCTTCAAGTTTCAGACCATGTAAGGGCAGAACAATTTTTAAGCCAGGTCAATTATTACCGCTTCAGCGCATATTGCCTGCCTTTCGAAGCCAGAAGGCACCAATTCAAATCCAACGTCAAGTTTGAAGATATTCAAAAACTCTATGAATTTGACCGCCGATTGCGTTTTTTAATCGACGAGGCTGTGGGGACATGTACCTAATTTTTTTAATTTTGATCAATGAGGTGCATGTCCCCATGATTCAAACGCAAGGATTGAAGCGTTGAGGAGGGGTTATGGTCAATATTTCCGTTGTTGTCCCGGTGTACAAAGAAGAGCCCAACATACGGCCGTTCTTGGCCCGCATAGAAAAAGTTTTTGACCGGATGGGCAAGAGCTATGAGATCATCTTTGCCCTTGACCCTTCCCCGGACCGGACGGAGGAAGCCATCCTTGAAGAGATCAACCGCAATCCAAACATCAGGATGATGGTGTTTTCGCGCCGTTTCGGCCAGCCTGCCGCCACCATGGCCGGCATTTTGGCCTGCTCGGGTGAGACCTGCGTGGCCATTGACGTTGACCTCCAGGACCAGCCGGAACTCATTGAGCGGATGTATGCCAAGCTCAATGAAGGGTGCGAGGTGGTTTATGCCAAACGGCGGTCCCGCAAGGGCGAAACGTTCCTCAAACGGCTGTTATCGCATGCCGGATATTTTTTGATCAACCGCGTCAGCGATGTCCAGGTCCCGCGCAATACCGGCGACTTCCGCGTCATGACCAGGCGGGTCATCGAAGAATTGCGCCGGCTCAATGAAAGCCACGGTTTTCTGCGCGGCCTGGTGGCGTATGTGGGTTTTAAGCAGGCATTCATTGAGTATGACCGGGACGAGCGTTTTGCCGGGCGCGGCAAATACAATCGCCTGACCGGATCGCTCAAAGTAGGTCTCAATGGCCTGATCAGTTTCAGTTCCCGGCCTTTGACCATGATGTCCATAACCGGGTCCGTGCTGGCGGGTTTTAGTTTTTTGCTGGGCGCCTGGTATGTGCTCCAGAAATTTATAGGCATCGATGTTTCTCCCGGGCTTTCCACGACTGTTTTAGTGGTGAGTTTCTTCGCCGGCGTCCAATTGCTTGGGCTGGGGTTGATCGGTGAATACGTCGGGCGGATTTATGATGAAGTGAAACGCCGGCCGATGTATATTGTGGACCGGCAAGTTAATTTCGGAACTAAAAAGTGATGCTTCCATTTGATTTGCCTCCGATGATGGGATGTTCAGTTTCTCCCAAGTGGGACGGCCGGAATTTTGTGTTTGGCGGACAAAGCACGCCGGTGCTTGAATATAGCGAAAATTTTGCCGGTTGGTCGGATGACCTGACTGCCCTCCATGAACAAGCTGTGAGCGGGGGCGGCCACCCTATTGACATTGCTTCGCGCGGGGACGCTTTACGGCAGGTGAAAAAGCGCCTGCCACGCGATAAGGCCGTCATCATGGAAGCCGGCTGTTCCTCCGGTTATTTGATCCGGGACCTGGTAAAATCTTTTCCAGAGGCGGTCATTATAGCGTCGGACATTGTCAAGGCCCCGCTGTACCGGCTCGCGAAGGACTTTCCCGGGGTCCCCGTGATGCGTTTCGATTTGCTCCGCTGTCCCCTGCCGGACCAAAGTGTCGACGTGCTGGTCATGTTAAATGTCCTGGAGCACATTGAAGATGATCTCGGGGCCCTGCGCAAAGTGTTCAATGTATTGAAACCCGGGGGAGCATTGGTCATTGAGGTGCCGGCATTCCAGGGCCTTTATGACGCTTATGACGCCCAGGTTCGCCATTTCAGGCGTTATTCAGCGGCGGAGTTATATGGTAAACTGACCACGGCAGGATTCAATGTGCGCAGGAAATCATACTTGGGTCTTATTCTTTTTCCGGCGTTCGTAATGGTCAAGCTGCTGGGCAAATGTTTGCCCGTTGGAAGAAATAAATCCATTGTGCGCGAGCGCATAGGCAATACCCGCGGCAATCCTTTGGTTAAATGGGCGTTGGAATTCGAATCCAAGTTTTTGTCTGATGTTCAACTGCCTTTTGGGATCAGGGTCCTCGCGACTGCCGTCAAGCCAGGGGCAATACCCAAGGATGGATTGAATGGTTAAGAAAGTATTTATCACCGGAGGGGCGGGGTTCATTGGCAGCCATTTGGCCGACGTGATTGCCCACAAAGGTTGGCAGGTGACCGTGTATGATGATTTAAGCTCGGGAAAAAAAGAATTCATCCGGCGGCATATGGGACAAGGATATTTTCAATTCATTCAAGCGGACCTCCTGGATTTGCCGAAGTTAATAAAGAGCATGGAAGGGCACGATCTTGTTTTTCATTTGGCCGCGAACCCCGATATTCGCCACGGCATAAAATACACGGACACGGACCTGAAACAAAATACGATTGTTACTTATAACGTCCTTGAGGCCATGAGGGTCAACAAGGTCAAGGACATTGTTTTGGCGTCCACCTCGGCCATATACGGTGAGCCGCGGGTGATGCCGACGCCGGAAGATTATGGGCCGCTGCTGCCCATTTCGCTTTATGGCGCGAGCAAGCTGGCCTGTGAGGCATTGTGCGCGTCGTTCGCGCGCACGTTCGGGATGAAATGCTGGATTTTCAGGTTTGCCAACATTGTCGGCGGCCGGGGGACGCACGGCCTTATTTTTGATTTCATCCATAAGCTTAAAAGTGACCCAAAGAAACTGGAAATCCTGGGCAATGGAAAACAGGCGAAATCATACCTTTTAGTGGACGATTGCGTGCAAGCAATGTTGCATGCGTATGCGCGCGGCAAGGCGCGGGTCAATGTTTATAATCTAGGCTGTGATGACACGATAGACGTAACGGCCATTGCCAAATTGTTGATTGGAAAAGCGGGGCTTAAAGATGTAAAATTAATTTTCACGGGCGGCAAACGGGGATGGCCCGGCGATGTCCCGCGCATGTCCCTGGCGGTGGACAAGATCAATGGGGTGGGCTGGAAAAGCAGGCGCGGTTCCCGTCAAGCGGTTGAGATCGCCATTGAAAGGACGCTCCAAGAATGCAAGCTGTGATTCTGGCCGGGGGGGCGGGGACGCGGCTTTATCCCCTGACCAGGGACATCCCCAAGGCGATGATTGACATTAACGGCAGGCCGTTTCTATTGCGCGTCGTTGAGGCGTTAAAAAGAGGCGGCATCAAAGATTTTGTTTTTTGTGCCGGCCATTTGGCGGGCCAAATCAAGGTTTTCTTTGGCGACGGCGCCCATTATGGGGTCCACATAGCGTATTCCGTGGAAAAGGAATTCATGGGGACCGGCGGCGCTTTGAAAATGGCAAAGCGGTATTTAGAAAATGATTTCTTTGTTGTCAATGGCGATACATACCTTCCGGTCAATTATGCTTCTGTGTATAAATCATTCCAACGCTGCGGCAAGGCCGGCTTGATTGTGCTGTATGATAATCATGAAAAGATCGCGGAACCGAACATTGCCGTCAATGCCAGAGGGATTGTGACCGGATACGTGAAAATGGAAAAGCTTAAAAGGGGCGATCAGGAAATGCCATTAAACAATGCCGCGGCCGCAATGTGCCGGTTTATTGATGCCGGTGTCCAGGTCTTTAAGAAAGAAATCCTTGGTTTTATACCCCCAGGGCGTTTTTCCGCCTTGGAAACGGACGTATTTCCGGAATTGATTAAACGCGAAGAACTGGCCTCGCGCGTCGTTTCCCAGCGGTATTATGATATCGGCACCCCGCAACGGTTAAGACTGGCAAGAAAGATGTTTAAAGATTTATGATCATAACCCGCGCGCCATTGAGGATCAGTTTTGCTGGCGGAGGATCGGACCTGCCGGTTTTTTATAAACGGCACGGCGGATGCGCCCTGGTGACGAGCATCAACCGTTATGTGTACATCGAAATACATCCGTTCTTTAATGAAGACCGCATCCATTTAAAGTATTCTCAGACGGAGAATGTGGGTCGTGTCCATGAGATAAAACACAAGATTTTCCGCGCGGTCTTAAAACAGTTTCATTTGACGGGCGTTGAGCTAAGCTGCACGGCGGACATACCGGCGGGAACAGGGCTTGGTTCTTCCAGCGCGTTTTCGGCGGCATTATTGAAGGCGGTTTACGCGTATAAAAACCGATACTGTTCCCGCGCGGACATCGCGGCCGGGGCCTGCGAACTTGAAATGAAACGGTTGAAAAGCCCGATAGGAAAACAAGACCAGTATGCCAGCGTGTTTGGCGGAATGAATTTTATACGGTTCAACCGCGACGGCACGGTCGCCGTTGAGCCCATTATCGCGGGCCGGCGGCTGAAAGACGCCCTGGGGGACCGCCTGCACCTTTATTACACGGGCAAAACGCGCGACGCCAATGCCATCCTGGCGGAACAACAGAAATCTTTAAGCGGCGATCCCCGCAAAGAACGCATGGTCATGGCAATGGCCGCGATTGCCGCAGAGATGAAAACAGCGCTGGAACAATCGGATTTGTCCGGTTTCGGGCATTTGCTGCACGAAGGATGGCTGTTAAAGAAAGGCGTTTCAAAGTCAATATCCAATGATGAGATGGACGGCATTTATCAAAAAGGGCTGTCCTCAGGCGCCGGCGGGGGCAAATTGCTGGGGGCCGGCGGCGGCGGGTTCTTTTTATTTTACGTGGACGGCGCGCGCAGGGAAAAGTTCCTGCGCGGGATGGCGCGGATAAAAAACATTAAACGGATGGATTTCGCGCTTGAACAAAACGGTCTGCAGGTGGTCCATTGCGATCCAGGATAATTGATTTTCTTTTCACCAGACCCGCCCTTTGGCTTTGCCTGACGGCAATGCTGCTCGCTGTTTTCATCTTTCCGGAAGTGTTCCTTAATCCCAGCACCAGTTTTATCTGGTGGCATGATTACCTTGTCGCGTACCACACCACATTTGTCTTGACCGGGTTTTTATACCAGGGGGGGATACAGCTTTGGGACTTTTTTGGCCAGATGCCCCACATGTATTTATGGATCACCCATGGCATGTTCCATTTGCCCGGCATGTTGACGGCCCTGGTTTATTGGCTGCTCTCGCCTTTTACCCAAAACTCCGCCGAATTCTTCCACAATGTTTTTTCATTCGTTTATCCGATGACGCTGCTCGCCATCCGTTCCATCGGGATGTTTTTATTATTAAGAAGGATGCTGAATGACCGGTGGATTTTAATCGGAGGCAGTGTCATTGGGAGCGCATTGTTTTGCCCGCCGGCTTTCATGTTCGGATTATTCTACCAGAGCTTTTATCCGCTGCTGATGTATTTTATTCTAAGCTTTTTTATGACGTACCGTTCAAGGTATTTTGTAATGGCCGCGGGTTTGCTGGTGTTTTGTTTCAGCCAAACACCCATTCACGCCTGTTACATGTATTTAGGCCTGCAATTCTTTATTTTTTCCTGTTTGGCGTGGAGTTTGCTGGCCCGCCCGGGCAAGGCCCGGCAATGGCTTGGGGGTTTGTGGAAATCGCCCCGCCAAACCATGCTTGCCTGCGCGCTTGCCGGTCTTATTTTCACCATCATTCTTTTTCCCTATCTTTATATGCAAGCCGTTTCTTTGAACGATTATGAATTTGGCTTCACCCAAAGCCGTTTATCCAATATGTGGGATTTGGATTATTATTTCCACAAGCTGCCGCTGGACTTGGCCAATTATCAGGACATGTTTAGACGGATGCTGGACTTTACTTTTGAGCCGGGGAATTCGTTTTTCTGGGGGTATATGATATTCTTCTTGGGGTTGGTTGGCTTGGTGATGTCCAATGACAGCCGCAAATGGATTTTCCTGTCGACCCTGCTGATGGTTTGGTTTATCAATTTCCCCCGGGAACAATTTGGCATTGGTTTGCTGGGGCATTGGGTCAATGCCCTGGCCAATCCCTTCAAGACCATCGTGCGCTCTTATCACATGGCCAGTTATTCCATGATGCCTTATGTGCTGGTTCCGCTGGCGTGTTTGGGGCTGGAGAGTTTAATTCAATTGGCCAGGGCCAACAGGCGGCCTTGCATTGTTCGCGGCTGGGCATTGGTTGCCTTTCTCGCGGCCGCTCACGTGATGACGAGCCTTCGCTTTGAGCCGGGGGCCGTTAGGGGGTATTTGGTTTTTTCTCTGTTTTTGTCCATGTGCGCCTGGACGCTTTTTGTGTGGGGCAAGGCCCGCGCCTTGCAGAGGATCGCGTGGGGGCTGATTGCCGCGTTGATTGCTCTGGACGCGGGTTTGGCGGTGTGGCAGGCCAAGAGCTATTTAAGGTTGTGCGAGGTCCGCCCGCGCGTGTTTCAGGTCCGCCCTGAAATTGGCGCCGTGGGGATCGATTATCAGAACCCTAAAATATTGCCTTTTGTTGAACGATTTGATTTGTATGATGTCATGGCTGACCCGGTGCTTTGGTCATTGAGCACCATCTCTCCGTCCTATTCGAGGGTCATGAACGCGCAGTTGATGTTTTTGCCCCCGGAGGGGCATAGCCCGAGGCATTTGTCTTTTGGAAATTGGCACCGGCAGCCCTGGATGCGGGAATACATCAATAATAACAAAGATTTATTTTCTTTCGCTTCTTATGCCGTTGAGTCCCGGCCGGGAACGCTGGAGACGGTCATTGAAAAACACTTGACCGGTGATCTTGTTGTGGTCGAGGGAAAAGCGCCGGCGCTGTTGCCCGGGGTCCCGGCGCGTATGGACCCCAAAAAACAAGCCAAAGAACGATGGTTGAGGTTTTCCCATGGCATCAACGATGAAGGCCAGAAAATGGGCCTTCAAAGAGAGATGCTCATCTGGGATTTCCCGCTGCCCGGGCTTTTGCCGTCTCATTTGGCATCGACCATTTTTACTCAGGACCACAATGTCCGGTTCTTTATTCAATGGGCCGGTCAAAAGGCGGTGGAGCTGGAACCGGCCCAGGGGTGGTTGCTGAGGCCATACACGTTCGACGCGCAGAATATTAAAGAAGGAAAGGTTTATGCCGCCCTGCCTTTGGATTTAAGGCCTTTGACCGATGCCCAGGGGGTTTTGTTCATTAGGGGCCAAAGCGCCTCGGGCGTGTCCATGATATGGCGGCATCAATCCGATCAATTGGGCCTTGATTATGACGCGCCCGGTCAGGGATGGTTAAGGGTCCGGTTTCCCTATGACCCTAAGTGGCGTGTGACGGTGGATGGCCAGCCCAGCCGTTTTTATAAGGTGGATGGAAGTTTTATCGGCGTGCCCCTGGCCCAGGGTCGGCATAAAATTCTCATTCAGTATTGGCCGTATTCCTGGTTGAGGTGGTCGTTATTCTTTTCAGCGTTGACCGCCATGGCCATTTTTTTCATTGTGATGGGCAAGGCCCTGCGGGAACGAATTGAATAAGACAAAATGAAGAGGGTCAATGAACAGAGAGCAAATTAATATTTGGCTTCTAAGCGCCGCAATCCTGGCGGTCGGCCTTCACGCCTTGGTGTGGATGACGCTCTTGGCCTCGTGGATGCCGGCGGCGTACATCACGCAGGCCGCGGATTTTTATTTGCGCGGCCGCGTCAATTTCCCCAAAGAATACGATTTGCCGATCTTTCGCGCTTTGGCGGCCGTGGTCCTGGCGCTGACATTCGCGGCGTATTTTATGTTTAAGGACCGCCTTGGCGATCAAAAATTGACGGTAGGCCTGACACTGTTTTTGTCCGTCGCCATGGTGTGCGCGGTTCCCGGGTATTTCGCCGTTTTTGGAATGGCATTTCATGGTCATCCGCAGTGGGCCCACGATCCACGGGAGGGGTTGGCATCTTTGCCGTATTTCTGGCCTTTGCGTTACCGGGCGTTCGGCACGTTTATGTTTAGTTTCGCGCTGCCGCTTATGTATATGTTTGTTTTACTGCAAGCCCTGGCACAGGTCATGCGCCGTCCTGTTTGTGTTCGCGCCACGGCACGGCTGGTTTTAAGCGCGGCCGGCCTGGCATGGTTTATCGTCTATGTGCGCCATCCGCTGGTCAATGGATGTTGGGCGCCCGGCCTGCCGCTTTTGATTATTTTGGCATTGTGGCGCCGGGAGAAAATTACAAATACCGTTTGGGCCGGACTTTTGTCCGGCGCGCAGGCCGCGCTTTTATGCGCCTGGGTACAGGAACAAGTTAAAGCGCCCATTGCCCCGGCGGATTTTTCCACCCTTGCCTACGCGGTTTTTATCGCCGTTTCGCTCATTGTTTTTATGGGGATTGTTGCTTTTCGCACGCAGCCGGCCGGTCCTTTCATGGCATTGCAGGCAGTGCTGTCGATTTTAGCCGCCATGGCCTTGTTTAAATTGATTGTCTACGATTACCGTGCTGATTTAGCGCGGTGGTGGTTTAAAATTTTGGGATGGATGGTCATTGCCCAGCCTTTGCTTTGGATTTTAGGCAGGCAGCTTCTGTCCGGATTAAGGAACATATGCGGCCGTTTGGATTCACGTTTAGGGCATTGGTGGCCGGATGTGTTGATCGCCGGTGTGATCGCGGCCTGCGTGTATGTGCCGGACACCGAAGCATTGCTGGCGCATATGTTTTGCGGCGAGCATTTGCACCATTTCGACCATTTTGTCATGGCCCCGGCCTGGGTAATGGCGCAGGGCGGTGTGCTGGACGTGGACGCGCGCTCCCAATACGGCATTGGCTCCATTGCCGTATTCAATGGATTAATGGCGTTGATGGGCGGGATTTCATACGCGCATGGGCTGGCCGCGGTGATTTTGTTATGCACAGTGTATTTTGTCTTAGTGTATGTGTTTCTGCGCCGGTGGCTGCCGGGGCGTTGGCTTGCCATTGCCTGCTGGGCCATGATTTTCAAGGCCCAAATTGCCTTTGAGCTGGCCTTTCCGGTGGTGTACACATACCCCCAGGCCACGGTGGCCAGGCAATGGTGGGACATCCTTTGGTTGATTCAAATGCTGTATTTCCTGGACAAACGGGACGCGCGGTGGTTGATCGGCGCCAGCCTTACGGCCGGGGCCGCGTTGTGGCATGTGCCGTCGACGGGGTTTTATTTGGCCATTACCCATTGCGTGATGGCGGTGATGGCGGGTTTGCGGCGGGGAACATGGCAAAGTCGTCTGGCCGCCTGCGTTTGGCCGGTGGGGCTGATGATGGCCTGCGCGGTGATATTGTACGCGTCGACCTGCGGCATATGGTTTTTCCGTCCGGTGTTCTGGCGCAATTTAATAGATTTTTTCCACATCGTCATGCTGGTGAGCGCTTCTTTCATGACGCAAACAATGGCCAACCAGACCTGGGACGTGTTTATTTTTGGCGTGATCGCCTTGGTTTACTTGGGCACGGCCGTTAAAGCGGGGCTGGATTATTTAAGGGGCCGTGATGACCGCCGGGAATGGCTGTTGTTGGGTCTGGCCATCTACGGGTTGGGCAGTCTGGAGCATTATGTGACCCTTAGCGCGGGCAATAATTATTATACCAAAGCCCTGCCGTTTTTTGTCCTTGTGTTTTACTGGCTGGCCAAGGCCTTGCCGCGCATGGCGCCGCGATGGCGTCGTGGTTTAAGCATGGCCATTGCCGGGGCGGCGGTCGTTGCATTGGCGACCAACCATAGTTTTATCGCCTATCCCGGGGCATTGAATATTTCCCGCAACCCTTTATTGGACCCGCGTGTGGCCCGGCCATTGCCCAATGGCGGGCCGTATTTTTTCCATAAGCACAGGTATTTGCCGCCGGAAAGCCATTTTCCCATCAATTCCCTGGGAGAAAGAGATGATGGCTGGAGGGTGGAGGGCGATTTTAAAGACCATCAGGCATTGATCACCTATTTCCGCCGTCAGACGGACTTCACCATGGACGCCGTCCTGATCGACGAGCTGACCTCTCCCGATGACCATGTGCCGTTGATCAGCAGTTATGAAGTCATGATTTTGATGCAGGCCAAACGCCGGCCGTTCTTTTATATTTTCCCATTTTTAGACAATCGTCCCATGCATATCCGTTCTTTTGGGGTAGACTTATTGCATACCCGCGGGCAAATGCGGGACATTATCGCGGGCTTTGAAGAGCGCAAGCCGCCATTTGTGTTTATGGAGAAAATCATGCTGCTGGAGCCGTCAAGCAACTGGTATGAAGAGACCGCGCCCGGCCTGATGGATCTCTTGCGCTATGTGAAGGCGCATTATCAACCGTATCAGGCGGGCCAGTATCTGGTCGCCATGAAGCGAAAGGAATGATGGTAAGAATTAAATCCAACCAATGGCCGGTCTTTATTTTGGCCGCATGCGTGTTTTTGGAAAGCGCGCAGTGGCTGATCATTCTGGGTGTCATCTCCCACCATGTGCCCGTTGACACCTCTTATTTTATGACCAGGGCTTTTGAAAAAGACATTGAAGGGTTTCCTCCATTTACCCGTCAGGTTTTATTGTACCGGGTTTTTGGGGTGCTCAATGTGTTGTTCGCCTATGGGGCGTGGCGTTTGTTCCGGGACCGTTTGGATGAGAAAGAGACGGTTGCGGCATTGAGAAGATATGCCGCCATAAATGCCGCATTGATCGCTGTGCAGGTGACGGGCATATTTCAAGTGGTCGTCAAACAGTCGGCGCCGTGGGCCTGGGCCATTTTGTACGCGGGTATGGGAGCGGCACTGGCGGCACGGTTATTCTGGCCGGAGCTCAGGCGTTGGCGGGGAAATTGGCCGCGGTGGGGGACCAAAGCGGCGATCGCCGCAATTGCCGTTACCTGCGCGGTGAAATGGCTTTTTATTTATGCCGGGCTTCCCCTGTCTTTAGATGCGCCGGCGGATATTATCAAAGCATGGGCCGCGGCTGTGCAGACCCAGGACAGGGTGCCTTTGTATACGCCGCTTTTGACGCGGCAATTCTTTATTTTTACCATGGGGTTGATTGCGCCTTTGCTGTACTTATTTTGCGCGCTGGCTGCCGGGTCGACCGCGTTATTAGAGAAGGCGGAGCCCCGCCATTGGCGCATAGTCCTGGCGGCTTTATGCGGATTAGCCGGGCACGCGGCGTATGTGGCTGTGTCTACCC